>DOWQ01000468.1:0-5490 GCA_003519485.1 Streptomyces sp.
CCGCCGCCTTCACCGCGCCCGCCGCCGCCCTCGCCGCTGCCCTGCTGATGCTGCTGGTCGCGGCCCTGACGCCGTTCGGCGGCCCCTGGCCGGTGGCGGCCGCGGTCGGTTACGCCCTCTTCGCCGGTCTCGCGGTCGCCCGCCCCCTCAAGGGCCCGCTCGACTGGCTCGTGCCGCCGGTGCTCCGCGCCGCGGAGTACGGCACCGTCCTGCTGCTGGCCGCGCGCTCGGACGTGAACGGTGCCTTGCCTGCGGCTTTCGGACTGGTGGCGGCTGTCGCCTACCATCACTACGACACCGTGTACCGCATTCGCGGCGGAACCGGCGCGCCCCCGCACCGGCTGGTGCTGGCGATCGGGGGACACGAGGGACGGATCCTAATGGTCGCGGCCGCCGCAGCCGTCCTGCACGACACGGATTTCACCATCGCGCTGACGGCCCTGGCCGCCGCTCTCGCACTGGCGGTGCTCGTCGAGAGCATCCGCTTCTGGGGCTCTTCAGGAGCACCCGCCGTACACGACGAAACAGGAGAACCCGCATGATCGGCCTCGTGTTGGCAGCCGGCGCCGGACGGCGTCTGCGTCCCTACACCGACATCCTGCCCAAGGCTCTGGTGCCGGTCGGCCCGGAGAACGCGGAGACGGACGGAGAGGCCATCACTGTCCTCGACATTGCCCTCCGCAACTTCGCCGAGGTCGGTCTGACCGAGGTCGCGGTGGTCGTCGGCTACCGCAAGGAAGCCGTGTACGAGCGCAGGGCCGCCCTGGAGCAGAAGTACGGCGTCAAGATCACTCTGATCGACAACGACAAGGCCGAGGAGTGGAACAACGCCTACTCCCTGTGGTGCGCCCGTGACGTCCTCAAGCAGGGCGTGATCCTCGCCAACGGCGACACCGTGCACCCGGTCTCCGTCGAGCAGACCCTGCTCGCGGCCCGCGGCAAGGGCCAGAAGATCATCCTCGCCCTCGACACGGTGAAGAAGCTCGCCGACGAGGAGATGAAGGTCGTCGTCGACCCCGAGAAGGGTGTCCGCCGCATCACCAAGCTGATGGACCCCGCCGAGGCCAGCGGTGAGTACATCGGCGTCACCCTGATCGAGGCGGAGGCCGGCGAGGAGCTGGCCGACGCGCTGAGGACCACCTTCGAGAAGGACCCGGACCTCTACTACGAGGACGGCTACCAGGAGCTGGTCAACCGCGGTTTCACCATCGACACCGCGCCGATCGGCGACATCGCGTGGGTCGAGATCGACAACCACGACGACCTCGCCCGGGGCAGGGAGATCGCGTGCCAGTACTGACCCGTCTCATTCCGGCCCCCGTCGTCGTGGACATCAGCGCCGGGGCACTGGACAATTTGGCGGGCCTCCTGGTCGACCAGCGGATCTCCGCCTCGGGCAAACTCGCCATCGCGATCAGTGGTGGCTCCGGCGCGGCCCTGCGGGAGCGGTTCGCCGGGACGCTGCCGGGCGCCGACTGGTTCGAGGTCGGCGGCGGCACCCTCGACGACGCGATCAAGCTCGGCGACGCCATGAAGTCCGGACGCTACGACGCGGTCGTGGGCATGGGCGGCGGCAAGATCATCGACTGTGCGAAGTACGCCGCCGCGCGCATCGGCCTGCCGCTGGTCGCCGTCGCGACGAACCTGTCGCACGACGGCCTGTGCTCGCCGGTCGCCACGCTGGACAACGACGCGGGCCGCGGCTCGTACGGCGTGCCGAACCCGATCGCGATCGTCATCGACCTCGATGTCATCCGCGAGGCCCCGATCCGCTACGTGCGCTCGGGCGTCGGGGACGTCATCTCGAACATCTCCGCCGTCGCCGACTGGGAGCTGTCCAACCGGGAGACCGGGGAGCAGATCGACGGCCTGGCCGCCGCCATGGCCCGGCAGGCCGGGGAGGCGGTGCTCCGCCACCCCGGCGGCTGCGGTGACGACGAGTTCCTCACCGTGCTGGCCGAGGGCCTGGTGCTCACCGGCGTCTCGATGTCGGTGGCCGGTGACAGTCGCCCCGCCTCGGGCGCCTGCCACGAGATCAACCACGCCTTCGACCTGCTCTACCCGAAGCGCGCCGCCTCGCACGGCGAGCAGTGCGGACTGGGCGCCGCCTTCGCGATGCACCTGCGCGGAGCGCCCGAGCAGTCGGCGCTGATGGTCGAGGTGCTCCGGCGGCACGGCCTGCCGGTGCTGCCCGACGAAATCGGCTTCACCGACGAGGAGTTCGTCGCCGCGGTGGAGTACGCGCCGCAGACCCGCCCGGGGCGGTACACCGTCCTGGAGCACCTGGCCCTCTCCACCGACGAGATCAGGGACGCATACGCCGACTATGCCAAAACCGTCACTAGCTGAACTCCGTCCGGTCGTCCACCCCCCGGGCGTGAAAGACCGGCGGAGCGGTGAGCACTGGGCCGGCCGGCTCTACATGCGCGAGGTCTCGCTGCGTGTGGACCGGCACCTGGTGAACACCAGGGTCACGCCCAACCAGCTGACCTACCTGATGACCGTCTTCGGCGTGCTCGCCGCCCCGGCCCTGCTGGTGCCGGGGGTCTGGGGCGCCGTGCTCGGCGTGCTGATGGTCCAGCTCTACCTGCTGCTGGACTGCGTCGACGGTGAGGTCGCCCGCTGGAAGAAGCAGTTCTCGCTCGGCGGCGTCTACCTGGACCGGGTCGGCGCCTACCTGTGCGACGCCGCGGTGCTGGTCGGCTTCGGTCTGCGCGCCGCCGACCTGTGGGGCGACGGGCGGCCGGACTGGCTGTGGGCTTTCCTCGGCACCCTCGCCGCCCTCGGTGCCATCCTGATCAAGGCGGAGACCGACCTCGTCGGAGTCGCCCGTCACCAGGGCGGGCTACCGCCGGTGGAGGAGGCGGCGTCCGAGCCGCGCTCGTCCGGCGTGGCGCTGGCCCGTAAGGCCGCCGCGGCGCTGCAGTTCCACCGGCTGGTCCTCGGGGTGGAAGCCTCCCTGTTCATCCTGGTCCTGGCGGTCCTGGATGCGATCAGGGGCGACCTGTTCCTCTCCCGGCTCGGCGTCGCCGTGCTCGCGGCGATCGCGGTCCTGCAGACGGTGCTGCACCTCGTCAGCATCCTGGCGTCGAGCAGGCTGAAGTGAGCGCCCCGGCGATGAAGCTCGGGGCGGTCGTCCTGACCATGGGCAACCGCCCCGAGGAGCTGCGCGCCCTGCTCGACTCGGTCGCCGGGCAGCAGGGCGAGCCGGTCGAGGTCGTGGTGGTGGGCAACGGTTCGCCGCTGCCCGAGCTGCCCGAGCACGTACGGACGGTCGAGCTGCCCGAGAACGTGGGCATCCCGGCCGGCCGCAACGTCGGCATCGAGGCCTTCGGGCCGTCCGGCCGCGAGGTCGACGCCCTGCTGTTCCTGGACGACGACGGGCTGCTGCCGAACGACGACACCGCCGAGCTGTGCCGGCAGGCCTTCGCCCGCGACCCGCAGCTCGGCATCATCAGCTTCCGGATCGCCGACCCGGACACCGGCGAGACCCAGCGCCGGCACGTCCCCCGGCTGCGCGCCGCAGACCCGCTGCGGTCCTCCCGGGTCACCACCTTCCTGGGCGGTGCGAACGCCGTCCGCACCCAGGTCTTCGCGGAGATCGGCGGGCTGCCGGACGACTTCTTCTACGCCCACGAGGAGACGGACCTGGCCTGGCGGGCCGTCGACGCCGGCTGGATGATCGACTACCGCTCCGACATGGTGCTGCACCATCCGACCACGGCCCCGAGCCGGCACGCTGTCTACCACCGGATGGTCGCCCGCAACCGGGTCTGGCTGGCCCGGCGGAATCTGCCGGCCCCGCTCGTACCGGTCTACCTGGGGGTCTGGCTGCTGCTGACCCTCGTCCGCCGGCCGTCGCGGCCCGCGCTCAGGGCCTGGTTCGGGGGCTTCAGGGAAGGCTGGAAGACGCCCTGCGGACCGCGTCGTCCGATGAAGTGGCGTACGGTATGGCGCCTGACCCGACTGGGCCGACCTCCCGTTATCTGAGAAGCTCGGGTCTGAGAACATCAGCCCTGTCCCGGGACCTGGCCGACGCCGGCCCCTCTGCTTCGTATCTTGAAGAGACGAAAGTTTCCACTTGTGAGTGAGACATCGCACGACGGTGCGGTCGCAGTGAGCGCCCCGCCATCACCGGACGACGGTCTGCCCGCCGCCGAGCTCGCCGCCAAATACGGATTGTCGGTGAGCGGGGCACGACCGGGTCTCGTGCAGTACGTACGGCAGCTGTGGGGCCGGCGTCATTTCATTCTGGCCTTCTCCCGGGCCAAGCTGACCGCCCAGTACAGCCAGGCCAAGCTGGGCCAGCTCTGGCAGGTGGCGACTCCGCTGCTCAACGCGCTGGTCTACTTTCTGATCTTCGGGCTGCTGCTGGGCGGCCGGGGCGGGATGGAGAACGACACCTATATCCCGTTCCTGGTGACCGGGGTCTTCGTCTTCACCTTCACCCAGAGCTCGGTGATGGCCGGGGTCCGGTCGATCTCCGGGAATCTGGGCCTGGTCAGGGCGCTGCACTTCCCGCGGGCGGCGCTGCCGATCTCCTTCTCGCTCCAGCAGCTCCAGCAGCTGCTGTACTCGATGATCGTGCTGCTGGTCGTCCTGGTCGGCTTCGGGCACTTCCCGCGCTGGTCGTGGCTGCTGGTGCTGCCGGCGCTGGGGCTCCAGTTCATCTTCAACTCCGGGCTGGCCCTGATCATGGCCAGGATGGGCGCCAAGACCCCGGACCTCGCGCAGCTGATGCCGTTCGTCACCCGCACCTGGATGTACGCGTCCGGCGTGATGTTCCCGCTGAGCTACATGCTGGGCAAGGCCCACGCGCCCGGCTGGATGGCCGAGGTGCTGCTGGCCAACCCGGCCGCCGTCTACATGGACCTGATGCGCTTCGCCATGATCGACGGATACGGCCGGGAGAATCTCCCCCATCACGTCTGGGCCCTCGCCCTCGGCTGGGCCCTGCTCGCCGGCATCGGCGGTTTCGTGTACTTCTGGAAGGCTGAGGAGCGGTACGGCCGTGGCTGAGCACAGCGTTTCCCCGGCGGGCGGTGCCACCCTGGCACGTACCCCCACCGTCATCGCCGACGACCTGCACATCGTCTACCGGGTCAACAGCGGCCCCAGCGGCAAGGGCGCCGCGACCGCCGCCCTCAGCCGGATGCTCGGCCGCGGCCGGGGCCGCCGGCCGGCGGGGATGCGCGAGGTGCACGCCGTGCGCGGGGTGAGCTTCGTCGCATACCGGGGCGAGGCCATCGGCCTGATCGGCTCCAACGGCTCCGGCAAGTCCACGCTGCTCNNGGCGGTGGCCGGGCTGCTGCCCGCCGAGCGCGGCATGGTCTACACCGACGGCCAGCCCTCGCTGCTCGGGGTGAACGCCGCCCTGATGAACGACCTGACCGGCGAGCGGAATGTCTACCTCGGCGGTCTGGCGATGGGCATGTCCCGCGAGCAGGTCCGCGAGCGCTACCAGGGCATCGTCGACTTCTCGGGCATCAA
>DOWQ01000468.1:5542-5667 GCA_003519485.1 Streptomyces sp.
CTGATGATCGACGAGGCGCTCGCGACCGGCGACCGGAAGTTCCAGAAGCGCTCCGAGGCCCGCATCCGCGAGCTGCGCAAGGAGGCCGGCACGGTCTTCCTGGTCAGCCACAACAACAAGTCCAT
>DOWQ01000021.1 GCA_003519485.1 Streptomyces sp.
GTCGGCCGCCGTCTACCGGGCCCGGCCGCCGCGAGCCATGTCTCCCGCGCTCGCCGTCCTGCACCGGCTCCGGTGGCTGATGCGGATGCCCGGCGCACGGCTCACCGGCCTCGGCTGCGGGGTGCTCGCCCTGCTGCTGGCCCTCGCCGCCGGCGCCGCCGACCACCTGCTGCCGAGCGGCCTCCCCACGGTCTACGGGGGCGTCTTCCTCTTCGCCGCCACGGTCTGTGCGCTGTGGGTGCGGCCCGTCGAGTTGCTGGCGGCCCCGGTCGCCATGCCGATCACGTTCCTGCTCGGCCTGGCGCCGGTGACCGGCGGCACGGACCTCACCGACCGGCTGCTGTCCCTGCTCAGCTCGCTCTCCCTCAACGCCGACTGGCTGTACGCGGGCACGCTGCTGGCCTGCACGATCGTGGCCGTGCGCAAACTCCTGCTGATGGCGGAGCGGGCGGCGCTCCGCGCGGCCGGCCTCCAGGACCCGGCGGGCCGGCGCCCGGCCGCACCCGACCCGGAGGACAGGCTGGGCTGACCCGTCCCTCAGGCGTGCGCCGCCGTCATGGCCGCGCCCACGATCCCCGCGTTGTTCCTGAGCTCGGCCGGCACCATCTCGGCCCGTACGCCCTCGATCAGCGGCAGGAACTTCTCGGACTTGCGACTCACCCCGCCACCGATGATGAACAGCTCCGGTGAGAACAGCATCTCCACATGGGCCAGATACCTCTGCACCCGCTGCGCCCAGTCACCCCAGCCGAGCTCCTCGTCGTCCCTGGCGCGGGTCGACGCCCGGGTCTCCGCGTCGTGGCCGTCCAGCTCCAGGTGGCCCAGCTCGGTGTTGGGCACGAGCCGCCCCTCGATGAAGACGGCGCTGCCGATGCCGGTGCCCAGGGTCAGCACGATGACGGTGCCGCCCCGCCCGCGGCCCGCGCCGAAGGCCATCTCGGCGACCCCTGCCGCGTCCGCGTCGTTGAGCACGGTCACCGGCAGCCCGAGCCGGTCGGCGAACAGGCCGCGGGCGTCCCGGCCGACCCAGCCGGAATCGACATTGGCGGCCGTACGGGTCGTGCCGTCGGTGACGACGCCGGGAAAGGTCACGCCGACCGGCCCGGTCCAGCCGAAGTGGCGTACGACCTCCTCCACGCAGTCCGCGACCGCGTCCGGGGTGGACGGCTGCGGAGTCGGCACCTTGCACCGCTCCACCGCGAGCTCGCCGCGCTCAAGATCGACGGGGGCACCCTTGATGCCGGAGCCGCCGATGTCCACGCCGAAGACCTGACCGGAGGGCACGGATGCCCGGGGGGCCTGCGCCCCGTGAATCGCCGCCATCCCACCAACTTAGGCCCTCCCACCCCACGAGGCCGGACACACACCCGTACCGCCCCGCAGCGGGGCCGACAAGACGAAGCATGTCCGTACGAAAGCGCGACGAGCGGACAGGATCCGGAACCCCGACCCGACGGGCAGCGGACACCGACGGGAGGGGTCGGGGCCGCAGGAGGGGGGTNNTTTGTGGACGCGACCAGGCCGAAGCAACCCAATCCGGGGTTTCGCGGCCGTAAATATGCGGTGGAGGGCCCCCTCAGGAGGACCCGGCCCCGGCACCCAAAACGAACCGCGGCCGCCCCGAACCAGGGGAACCCGCACCCGGCACCCCGCACCCGGCGCCCCGTAAGCCCAAAGGCTCAGACCCCGGACTCCCCGGAACCCGTACCCGAACCCGGCCCGGACCCCGAACCGGCCCCGGCCCCCGCGGCAGCCTCCGCCCGCAGATCCCGCCGCAGCTCCTTCGGCAGCGAGAAGGTGATGCTCTCCTCCATCGGCTGCACGATCTCGACATCGGCGTAGCCCCGCTCCGCGAGCCAGTCGATGACGCCCTCGACGAGCACCTCCGGCACCGACGCGCCCGAGCTGATGCCGACCGTCGTCACGCCCTCCAGCCAGGCCTCGTCGATCTCACCGGCCTCGTCCACCAGATGGCCGGTCTTCGCGCCCGCCCCGAGGGCGACCTCCACCAGGCGGACCGAGTTGGAGGAGTTCTTCGAGCCGACGACCAGCACCAGGTCCGACTGGGCGGCGATCTGCTTGACCGCGATCTGCCGGTTCTGCGTGGCGTAGCAGATGTCGTCGCTGGGCGGGCTGATGAGCTGCGGGAAGCGCTCCTTGAGCGCGTCCACCGTCTCCATCGTCTCGTCGACGGAGAGGGTGGTCTGGGAGAGCCAGACGACCTTCTCCGGGTCCCGCACCTCGACGTTCTTCACGTCGCCCGGCCCGTCCACCAGGGTGATGTGCTCGGGCGCCTCGCCGCTGGTGCCGATGACCTCCTCGTGGCCCTCGTGGCCGATGAGGAGGATGTCGTAGTCGTCGCTCGCGAAGCGGACGGCTTCCTTGTGGACCTTGGTGACCAGCGGGCAGGTGGCGTCGATGGTCGCGAGCTTGCGCGCCGCGGCCTCCTCGTGGACCACCGGGGCGACACCGTGCGCGGAGAAGATCACGATGGCGCCCTCGGGCACCTCCTCCGTCTCCTCGACGAAGATCGCACCCTTTCTCTCCAGGGTCCGCACGACGTACTTGTTGTGCACGATCTCCTTGCGCACGTAGACCGGCGCGCCGTACTGCTCCAGGGCCTTCTCGACGGCGATCACGGCACGGTCCACGCCCGCGCAGTAGCCCCGGGGGGCGGCGAGCAGGACACGTCGGGCGCCACCGCGGCGCGAAGCGTCTTCGCTCGCGGCGGGGACGGGCGACGGGCTGGGCGTAGCAGTCATGCCGTCCATCGTACGGCCGTGCCGCAGCCCGGAAACCCGGCCCCGGTGACCGAGACTGGGACCGACCGCAGCGAGGAGGCAGCCGACCATGCCGGGACCGACCAGCGGAAAGGCCGTGCAGGCGGAGGAGACGGGCGACGGTCTGCGCCGCACCCTCGGTTTCCGGGATCTGGTGGTCTACGGGCTGTTGTTCATCGCCCCGATGGCGCCCGTCGGTGTGTTCGGCACGCTGGACGCGAAGTCGGGCGGCGCGGTGGCGCTGGTCTATCTGGTGGCGACGGCCGCCATGGCGTTCACCGCGTACAGCTACGCGCAGATGGTGCGGGTCGCGCCGCAGGCGGGCTCGGTGTTCGCCTACGCGCGGGCGGGGCTCGGGCCGGGGGCCGGCTTCATCGCGGGCTGGATGGCGATGCTCGACTACCTGCTGATCCCGGCGGTCGCGTACCTCTTCTCGGGGATCGCCCTGCACGAGCTGGTCCCGGCCGTCCCCTCGTGGGTGTGGACGGCGGTCGCGGTCCTGGTGACCACGGTGCTCAACCTCTCCGGCGTACGGACTGCGGCGCGCGTCGGCTTCGCGGTGCTGGCCATGGAGATCGCGGTGCTGCTGGTCTTCGTGGTGGCGGCGCTGGTGGTGCTGGTACGGGACGGGGCCGCGCGGGGCTGGCTGTCGCCGCTGACCGGGGATGTGTCCTTCTCGATGACGGCGGTGCTCGGGGCGGTCTCGGTGGCGGTGCTGTCGTATCTCGGCTTCGACGCCATCGCGTCCTTCGCGGAGGAGGTGACCGGCGGTTCCGCGAAGGTGGCCCGCGCGGTGCTCTTCTGCCTGCTGCTGGCGGGCGTGCTGTTCGTCGTGCAGACGTATCTCGTGGCGCTGCTGTCCGCGGTGCCCTCGGCCGAGCTGGCCGCCGAGCCGGAGCGGCAGGGCTCGGCCTTCTACGCGTCGGTGGACTCGGGCATCGGCACCTGGCTGCACGACCTGGTCGCGGTGAGCAAGGCGATCGGCGCGGCCTTCGCGGCCCTGGCCGGCCAGGCGGCGGCAGGGCGGCTGCTCTTCGCGATGGCGCGGGACCGGCGGCTGCCGGTCGTGCTCTCCACGGTGGCGCGCGGCTCGGGTGTGCCCCGCCCGGCTCTCCTGCTGTCGGCGGTGGTGACGATGGTGGCGGCGGTCTGGGCCGCCCGCCGGGACGACGGCCTGGACCAGCTCGTGTCGATCGTCGACATCGGCGCGCTGACTGCGTTCACGCTGCTGCACGCCTCGGTGATCGGCTGGTTCGTCGTACGGAAGCGCGGCGGCGCCCCGAGCTGGGGGAAGCACCTGCTGGTCCCGCTGCTCGGCATGGCGGTGACGACCGCGGTCATCGTGGAGGCATCCGGGACGGCGCAGTGGATCGGACTGGTCTGGCTGGCGGTGGGCCTCGCGGTACTGCTGGCCCAGCGGGGCCGCCGGGGCGGGCCCGCTGTCGGCGCGGGGGGCTAGCCTCCTCCGTATGGCACTCAACACCTCGGCCGAGACGCCGATCCCCGTCGGCGAGGTGTCGCGGCTCATCGGCGGCTGGATCGACCGGCTCGGCGCCATCTGGGTCGAGGGGCAGATCACCCAGCTCTCCCGGCGGCCCGGCGCGGGGGTCGTGTTCCTGACGCTGCGCGATCCCTCGCACGACATCTCCCTCACGGTCACCTGCTTCCGGGCGGTCTTCGACCGGATCGCGGACGTCGTCTCGGAGGGCGCCCGGGTCGTCGTGCACGCCAAGCCCGAGTGGTACGCCCCGCGGGGTCAGCTGTCGCTGCGCGCGGCGGAGATCAAGCCGGTGGGGGTCGGCGAGCTGCTGGCGCGGCTGGAGCAGCTGAAGAAGTCGCTCGCCGCGGAGGGCCTCTTCGCGCCCGACCGGAAGCGCCCCCTGCCCTTTCTGCCGCAGCTCATAGGACTGGTCTGCGGCCGTGCCTCGGCCGCAGAGCGCGATGTGCTGGAGAACGCCCGGCTGCGCTGGCCCGCGGTTCGCTTCGAGGTGCGAAACGTCGCGGTACAGGGGGTGCACGCGGTGCCGC
This sequence comes from Streptomyces sp., assembly GCA_003519485.1. Taxonomy (GTDB): domain Bacteria; phylum Actinomycetota; class Actinomycetes; order Streptomycetales; family Streptomycetaceae; genus Streptomyces. The sequence goes on from DOWQ01000021.1 coordinate 4,809, forward strand.
AGGTCGTCGGGGCGGTCAAGGAGCTGGACGCGCATCCGGAGGTGGATCTGATCATCGTGGCCCGGGGCGGCGGCAGCGTCGAGGATCTGCTGCCGTTCTCCGACGAGCAGCTGATCCGGACGGTGGCCGCGTGCCGTACGCCGCTCGTCTCGGCGATCGGGCACGAGCCGGATTCGCCCCTGCTGGACCTAGTGGCCGATCTCCGCGCCTCCACGCCCACCGACGCGGCGAAGAAGGCCGTGCCGGATGTCGGCGAGGAGCTTCACCGCATCCAGCAGCTGCGCGAGCGGTCGCTGCGCGCGGTGAACGGGCTGCTGGACCGGGAGGAGCGCGGCCTGGCCTCGGCCCGCGCCCGCCCGTGCATGGTGCGGCCGCAGCGGATGGTGGAGGAGCGGGCGGAGCAGGTCACCGCGCTGTGCGACCGGGCGCGCCGCACGCTGGGGCATCTGCTGGACCGGGCCGATTCGGAGCTGAGCCACACCCGGGCCCGGGTTCTCGCGCTGTCCCCGGCGGCGACGCTGGAGCGCGGTTACGCGGTGCTCCAGCGGCCGGACGGCTCGGTGGTGCGGTCCGCGGGCGAGGTCTCGGGCGGTGAGCGGCTGCGGGCCAGGGTGGCCGAGGGCGAGCTGACGGTGGTCGCGGAGGCGGCGGACGGCACGGACGGCACGGACGGGACGGACGGGACGGACACGGGAGTGGCGGACCCGGCGGCAGCGGCCGGCCCCGCGGCAGCGACGGAAGCCGGGGCGGCGACGGGGACCGCCGGCGCCGCGGACCGCGATGTCAGCCCCGCGCCGTAGGCTGATTCCATGGCAGACACCGGTACCGCCGCGACCGCACCGAGCGATGCGCTGGGTTACGAGCAGGCGCGCGACGAGCTGATCGAGGTCGTACGCCGTCTGGAGGCGGGCGGCACCACGCTC
>DOWQ01000235.1 GCA_003519485.1 Streptomyces sp.
CGCCGTCCGTGCCGGCCGCGCCGCCGTCCTGTTCCGCGAGCCGGGCCGCGACCGCCTCCAGGCCGCCGTCGCGTCGCAGCGCGGCGAGTTCGGCGAGGTCCCAGGCGCGGGTGCCGACCACGGTGAGACTGCGGGCGCCGCGCCGCTCCACGGTGCCGCGGACGAGCAGCAGCCAGGAGTGGAAGACGGTGTGCGCGCAGGCGGCGTGGCTGTCCTCGAAGAAGGTGCAGTCGGCGAGGCCCGTTCCGTCGTCGAGGGTCGTGAAGATGATCCTCCGGCCGGACCGGATCGCGGGCGTCTGGGTGGCGGCCTTGGCGCCGGCGACGAGGACGGTCTCGCCGTGCCGCGCGCCGCGCAACCGGTCGGCGGACAACGCGCCCAACTCCGCCAGGAAGGCGGTGTGGTCGGCCATCAGGTGCCGGGAGACGTCCATGCCGAGGACGCCCAGCTCCGCGCCGGTCCGTTCGGACGCGTCGAGGTCGGGCAGCCCGGCCGGTTCGGCGACGGTGTTCGAACCGGTGGCCGCGTCCAGCGGGAGCTGTCCCGCGTGGGCGGCGGGATCGCGCTGCCTGCGGTGCAGTTCGGCGATGTGCAGCAGCAGGTCGCGGCGGTTGCCGCCGAAGGCGTCCAACGCGCCGACCTGGGCGAGCCGTTCGGCGACGGGCCGCCCCGGCCGGGCCCGCCGCCACAGGTCGAGGAGGGACGAGTAGGGCTGTCCGGCGGTGATCCGGCCGGTCTCGGCCTCGCTGATGCCGTGCACGTCGGAGAGGGCGAGCCGGACCCCGTATCCCTCTTTCTCAGACACCAGTTCGATTCGATAGGCGGCGCCCGACCTGTTCACGTCCAACGGCAGGATCGGCACCCCGCGCCGCCGCGCGTCCGCGAGCAGCAGCCGCTTGGGGTACATCCCGGGGTCGTGGCTGAGCAGCCCGGCGTAGAAGGCCGCCGGGTGGTGCGCCTTGAGCCAGGCGGACTGGTACGTCGGGACGGCGAAGGCGACGGCATGCGCCTTGCAGAAGCCGTAGCTGCCGAACGCCTCGACGATCTCCCAGGCGCGGGCCACCACCTCCGGCGCGTAGCCGCGCCCGGCCGCCTCGCGGGTGAACCAGGCCCGCACCCGCCCCTGCCGCTCCGGGTCGGACAGCGCGCGCCGCGCCTCGTCCGCGAGCCCGCGGTCGCAGCCGGTCATCACCGCGACGATCTCGATGATCTGTTCGTGGAAGACGACGACGCCGTACGTCTCGCGCAGCGCCGGCTCCAGGTCGGGGTGCGGATAGCGCGGGGCGCGGCGGCCGTGCCGGGCCTCGATGAAGGGGCGCACCATGTCGGCCGCGACCGGACCGGGCCGAAAAAGCGATATGTCGACTACGAGGTCGTGAAAGGAGGAGGGTTGCAGCCGGCCCACCAGGTCCCGTTGGCCCGGCGACTCGATCTGGAAGCAGCCGAGCGTCTCGGTGGACTTGATCAGGTCGTACGTCGCGGGGTCGCCCGGCGGCACCTGGGCGGGGTCGTCGAGGTCCAGCCGCTCCCCCGTCGCCTGTTCGACCTCGGCCACCGCGTGGGCCATCGCAGACTGCATCCGCACGCCGAGCACGTCGAGCTTGAGCAGCCCGAGATCCTCGACGTCGTCCTTGTCGAACTGGGACATCGGGAAGCTGTCGGCACCGGCGCTCGCGACCACCGGAGTGCGGTCCCGCATCGAGGCGTCCGAGAGCAGCACCCCGCACGGGTGCATGGCGATCCCGCGCGGCAGCCCGTCCAGCGCCTCGACCAGCTCCCACATGCGCCCGTAGCGGTCCCGCTCGGCGCTCAGCGCGCGCAGCTCGGGCAGCTCGTCCAGCGCCGCGCGGGCGTCGCGGGCCCGGATGTGCGGGAAGGACTTGGCGAGCCGGTCGGTCTCGGCCGGGTCCATGCCGAGGGCCGCGCCGACGTCGCGGATCGCGTGCCGTACGCGGTAGGTCTCGGGCATGGCGACGGTCGCGACCCGGTCCGCGCCGAAGCGGTCGAAGATCGCGCGGTAGACGTCGAGCCTGCGCGCGGACTCGACGTCGATGTCGATGTCGGGCAGCGCGGCCCGGCGCTCCGAGAGGAAACGTTCCATCAGGAGGTTGTGCTCCACCGGGTCGGCATGGGCGATGCCGAGCAGGTGGTTGACCAGGGAGCCGGCCCCGGAGCCCCGCGCGGTGACCCTGATGCCCAGCGCCCGGGTGTCGTCCACGACCTGGGCGACGGTGAGGAAGTACGAGGCGAAGCCCAGCCGCCCGATGGTCCGCAGCTCGCTCTCCAGCCGCTCCCAGCGCCCGCGGTCGCGGTCGTACCCGCGCAGCACCATGCCGGCGGCGCAGCGGGACCGCAGCACCCGGTCGGCGGTGCGGAGGCCGGCCCCCACCAGGCGCGGCTCGGGGAAGTGCACGCTGCCGAGCCCGATGTCGTCCTCCGGGTCCACCAGGCACGCGTCCGCGGTCCGCGCGGTCTCCGCCAGCAGACGGTGCGCGGCGTCGCGCCGGAAGCCGGCCGCCTCGGCGATCCGCTCGGCGGTCGCCGCCATGTCCCGCGGGCCCTTGAGCCAGCGCTCGCCGCTGTCGAGGGAGCCCGGCTTCCGCGGGTCGACGGGGATGAGCCGGCGGGCCGCGTCGAGGACGTCGGCGACCGGGCCGTGCCCGGGGTCGGCGTAGCGCACGGCGTTGCTGAGCACGGCCCGTACGCCCTGTTCGGCGGCGAAGCCGAGGGTACGGGCGGCGAGCCGGAGC
>DOWQ01000359.1 GCA_003519485.1 Streptomyces sp.
GGCGAGTCCCTGCAGGCCCTGACGACGAGCCTGGCCACGGCCGCCGGCGCGAGCGTGACGGCGCTGGTCGTCGGCACCTGGGCCGCGCTCGCCGCCGCCTCCCTGCGCCGGCCGGGGCGCCGGATCGTGGACGCGCTGTTCATGCTGCCGGTCGCGGTGCCGTCCGTGGTGGTCGGGCTGGCCGTGCTGGTCGCGTTCAGCACGCCGCCGATGCTGCTCAACGGCACCCGCTGGATCGTGATCCTCGCCCATACGGTGCTCGTCACGGCCTTCGCGTACCAGTCCGTATCGGCCGCGATCACCCGGCTCGACCCGGCGTACGAACAGGCGGCGGCCGGCCTCGGCGCCCGTCCCGCGTACGTCCTGTGGCGGGTCAAGCTGCCGCTGCTGCTCCCGTCCCTGGGCGCCGCCGCCGGCCTCTGCTTCGCCCTCTCCATGGGCGAGTTGAGCGCCACGATGATGCTCTACCCGCCGGACTGGATGCCGCTGCCCGTCCGGATCTTCACCGCCACCGACCGGGGCTCGCTGTTCGCCGGCTCCGCGCTCGCCGTGGTCCTGATGGCCACGACCCTGCTCGTGCTGTTCGCCGTCTCACGCATCCGCACCAGGGCCTCCTACCGCTGACCTGGCCCTGCCCCGGCCGACCGGCTGTCCGCCGCGCCGGCCGCCCCGCCGCCCCGCCTTCCGCACACCCCGCCCGCCACACGCCTTCCGAGGAGAACGACACGCCATGGCCAGCCGCATCAAGCCGCTCACCGCCGCCGCAGCCGTATTCGCGCTCGCCGGCTCACTCACCGCCTGCGGGGGGAACACCGCCGCGGACGACAAGAACGTCGTCACCGTCTACAGCGCCGACGGGCTCAAGGGCGAAAAGGGCGACGGCTGGTACGACCAGCTGTTCGAGGACTTCGAGAAGAAGACCGGCATCGAGGTCAAGTACGTCGAGGGCGGCTCCGGCGAGATGGTGCAGCGCACCCTCCGCGAGAAGATGAACCCGCAGGCCGATGTGCTGGTCACGCTGCCGCCGTTCATCCAGCAGGCCGACGGCAAGGGACTGCTGAAGGAGTACCGGCCGAAGGGCTCCGAGAAGGTCGCCGCCGCGGGCAAGGACCCGGGAGGCGCGTGGACCGCCGTCGTCAACAACTACTTCGGCTTCATCCGCAACGGGAAGGAGCTGAAGGAGCCGCCCCGCACCTGGGAGGACCTCCTCGACAGCTCGTACCGGAACAAGCTCCAGTACTCCACCCCCGGCGTCGCGGGCGACGGCACGGCCGTCCTGATCAAGGCCATGCACGACTTCGGCGGTGAGAAGCCCGCCCTGGACTACCTCGAGAAGCTGCAGGCCAACAACGTCGGCCCGTCCTCCTCGACCAGCAAACTGGCGCCCAAGGTGGACAAGGGCGAGCTGCTCGTGGCCAACGGCGATGTGCAGATGAATCACGCCCAGTCCCGGTCGATGCCGAACCTCGACATCTGGTTCCCGGCGCGGGAGGGCGGGAAGCCCACCACCTTCGCGCTGCCGTACATGGCCGGACTGGTGCGACACGCACCGCACGACGCCAACGCCAGGAAGCTGCTCGACTTCATGCTCACCGAGCGCGCCCAGCACCAGGTGAGCGAGGTCGGCGGCGGCTTCGCGGCCCGTACGGACATCGAGGCGAACGACGACAACGCCGTCCAGCTCGAGAAGCTCATGAAGGGCGTCGAGGTGTTCGAGCCCGACTGGCAGGACATCGGGAAGAACCTCGACCGCTACGTCGACGCCTGGCAGTCCGCCACCGGCAGCTGACCGCCGGGGACCGCCGGGGACCGCGTGGCCCGGGCGGTCACCACCGGCCGGCTGTTGATCGGCCGGCCGGTGATCAGCCGCTGATACGACAGGGTGTGGCCGGGGCCCTCGCGGTTAGGCTGGGGCACGGCGGCCGGAGCACGTCCGGCAGTTCCCATCCGTACGAGGGCAGGAGCCGTTCCGTGGCAGAGCGCAAGCCGATCGAGTCCTGGCTCACCGACATGGACGGGGTGCTGATCCACGAGGGCACCCCGATTTCCGGTGCCGACGCCTTCATCAAGCGGCTGCGCGACTCGGAGAAGCCCTTCCTGGTGCTCACCAACAACTCCATCTACACGCCGCGCGACCTGCACGCCCGGCTGAACCGGATGGGGCTGGAGGTGCCCGTCGAGAACATCTGGACCTCGGCGCTCGCCACCGCGAAGTTCCTCGACGACCAGCGCCCGGGCGGCACCGCCTACGTCATCGGCGAGGCCGGGCTGACCACCGCGATGCACGACATCGGCTACATCCTGACCGACTCCGAGCCGGACTACGTGGTCCTCGGCGAGACCCGGACGTACAGCTTCGAGTCGCTCACCAAAGCCATCCGCCTGATCAACGACGGCGCCCGCTTCATCGCCACGAACCCCGACAGCACGGGCCCGTCCGCCGAGGGCGCGCTGCCCGCCACCGGGGCCGTGGCCGCGCTGATCACCAAGGCGACCGGCCGTGAGCCGTACTTCGTCGGCAAGCCGAACCCGCTGATGATGCGCGCCGGGCTCAACGCCATCGGCGCCCATTCCGAGAGCAGCGCCATGATCGGCGACCGGATGGACACCGACGTGCTGGCCGGGCTGGAGGCCGGGATGGAGACCTGCCTCGTGCTGACCGGCGTGACGCGGCCGGAGGAGATCGGCCGTTACCCGTTCGGGCCGTCCCGGGTCGTCGAGTCGATCGCGGACCTCGTCGACCTCATCTGAGTCCGGTGAGTCCGGCCGGGGGCCGGCCCGGGCGGTCCTTCGGACCCGGCCGCACCGGCCGGTTCGCCGCAGGTGCCGCCCTCCGGGACGTGCGCTTGCCCGGCGCCGGGACGAGCCGGC
>DOWQ01000588.1 GCA_003519485.1 Streptomyces sp.
CGAGCCGCGGGAAGAGGCTGAAGACCCGGTCGCGCGAGCCCCGGTCGCGGCGCGCGCGGCGGCGCGGCCCGAGGCTGCCGGCCCGGAGGTTCTCGTCGACCGTGAGCCCGCCGAACACCCGGCGCCCCTCGGGCACCTGTACGACGCCGGCCCGTACGGCGGTGACGGAATCGGTGCCGTTGAGCCGCTGCCCGGCGTAGCGACCACTGCCCGCGGGTGATCGCGCCGCGGTGCAGTCGCAGGATGCCGGAGACGGTGCGCAGCAGGGTGCTCTTGCCCGCGCCGTTGGCGCCGAGGAGTGCGACGACGCCGCCGGGCGGGACGGTGAGGGAGACGCCGTGCAGCGCGCGGACGGCCTGGCCGTAGGACACATCGAGGTCCTGGATGTGCAGGGCCTCAGGAGAGACGTCGGGCTTGGATTCTCCTCGGGTCCGCGCGGGGCGGTTCGGGGGAAGTGACGGCTACGACAGCACGGCCCGCGAGGGCGGGAACAGATCAGTCGGACAGGTCGGGTCGCACTCCCAGGACCCGCCGGTGCCGGTTGTGCGTCCGTCCAGCTCCGAATGGATCCGGACCGGCGGATTCCGCCCGATGCCAGGCAGGAGGCCGCGACCCCGTACCGGCCGCCGGCACCTTCGCCCGCGCCCCTGTCCCCGCCCCGGGGCGCGGCTCCGGCCAGCCGGCGGGGCCGTCCGCGCGGGGCGGCTCGGGCCGGGAGAGCGCGGAGCAGAGCAGGCCGAGCAGGAAGCCCGCGGGGATGGTGACGATGCCGGGCGTCTCCAGCGGGAACCAGGCGAAGTCTCGGTCCGGGAAGAGCGCGGTGGGCGTACCGGAGAAGCCGGGACAGAAGACGGTCAGCACGGCCAGCAGGGCCGCCGAGCCGTACACCGTGCCGTGCATCCCGGCGGTGGTGAAGCCGCGCCAGAAGAAGGCGTAGACGAGGGTGGGGAGGAGCGCGGAGGAGGCCACGCCGAAGGTGAAGACGATCAGCACCTGGGCGTTCCAGTCGTGCGCCGGGATCGCGAGCCCGACGGCCACCAGGCCGACGCCGAGGGCCGCCCAGCGTGCGTACCCGACCTCACGGGACTCCGAGATCCGGCCCCGGAAGGCGACTCGGGCGAGCAGGTCGTGGGCGACGGTCGTGGCGGCGGCCAGGGTGATGCCGACCACGGCGGCGAGGACGGTCACGAACACCGCGCAGGCCACGAAGGAGAACAGCACGCTCTCGTCGGCGGCGCGCGCCTCGGTGTCCAGCGCCCGGGTCAGCGAGAGCAACGCGGTGGAACCGGTGGGGTCCTGCTTGACCAGCGTCCGGCCGCCGACGAGCGCGGCGGCGCCCATCCCGACCACGACGATGGTCACCAGCAGGGCGCCGACGGCGCCCACCGCCCAGTTCATGGCCTTCCGCGCGGCCTGCGCGCCGCGGTGCGTGTAGAGCCGCATCATCACGTGCGGCATGCAGGCCGCACCCAGGACGAGGGTGAGGNNGAGGCGAGCAGGGTGGTCGCCGCGAGCAGCAGCACGATCTTGAGGATCTGGACGAGTCCCGTGCCGCGCATCCCGCCGAAGGCGACGTAGCCGACCATCAGCAGGCCGACGACCACAGTGCAGACGGTCGTGGCCTGCAGGCCGGGCAGGTTGAGCAGCACGCTCATCACCGTGCCCGCGGCGGAGAGCTGCACCAGCAGCAGCGGGAAGGTCACGACGAGCGTGACGATGCCCAGGGCGATCCGCGCGGGCCGCTCCCGCAGCCGCCGGGCCAGGATGTCGCCGAGCGTGTAGTGCCGCGGGCCGCCGGCGAGCGGTTCGGCGAGCCGTAATCTCAGCAGGAACAGCGAGAGCACGGTGGCACCGGCGCTGAGGAGCCCGTCCGCGCCGGTGAGGGCGATCGCCCCGGTGGTGCTGATCACCGTGGCGGCGGAGACGTAGTCACCGGCGAGGGCCAGGCCGTTCTGGGCCGGGCTCATGGCACCGCTGCCGGTGTAGAACTGGGCGGGCTCGTCGTTGTCCGTCGCCGCCAGGACGCACAGCAGGAAGGACACGGCGACGCACGTCGAGAAGATCACATAAGCCAGCGTTCCGGCGTCGAGCAAGTCGTCGTTCACCGCGTCACGACAACATGGGACAACCGGCTCGTACAGCCGTGAACAACAGCTCGCTGCCCCCGCACAGGACGGCACGGAACGGGCTGTGCCGGGTCACATCGCCGCCGCTGCCCCGCCCTGTCCGGCCGTTAACCTCCGCTTGACGACTGCCGGTTGGCCCGCCTCTGCCCGAGCCACCGCTGTCCGCCCTGGGGAGTTGCGGAGGGCGGTCCACGGGGGCGGGTTCGCACGGGGGCGGTACTCGGGGGTGGCGGTACGCGGTGTCCCGCCGGATCACGGGCGTCACCGGATCGCGGAGAGCACCGGGTCGAGGGGCCGCCCGGTCACGGAGGCCGCCCGGTCACGGAGGCCGCCGGCCGTGCCTCAGACGCGCAGCAGGCGGCGGGCCGTGAGCGCCAGCGACAGCTCGACCACGTCCTGCGGGTGACTCAGACAGCGGCCGGTGAGCTGTTCGTAGCGGCGCAGGCGGTTGAGGACCGTATTGCGGTGGCAGAACAGCCGGGACCCGGCGCGCACGGCCGAGCCGTCCGTCTCCAGCCATACGGTCAGCGTGTCCAGCAGGATGTCCCGGTCGGACGGCTCCAGCTCCAGTACGGGCCCCAGGGAACGTTCGGCGAGCGCCGCGCCCAGCTCCGGCGCGGACACCACGAGCGCGGCCGGCAGATACTCCTGGAGCAGCGCCACGTGGCCGTCACCGGTGCAGCAGCGCAGCGCGATCGCGGCGAGCTTGCGGGCGTCACCGACGGCGGCGAGCCCCTCGACCGCGTAGCTGATGCCCGCCCTCCCGCCCGGCGGCGGCTCGATCACGTCCGCGAGCGCCGTCAGGTCGGCGTCGCCGGCCAGCACGATGCCGTGGTCCGCGTCGGCGCCCGTGTGCCACAGGACGCGCATCCCCTCGGGGGCGGGCGGCGGCTCGGACGCCCCGTACGCGGCCCGGTGGCCGCCGGCGACNNTCGGAGATCCGGGTGGTGCCTTCGAGGAGGGCCTCGACCATGAGCCGGTGGCGGTTCTCGCGGCGCCAGATGAGCCGGCGTTCGACCTGGCGGTAGGCGTCGGCGACGAGATTGCAGTGCTCGTCGACGAAATTCCAGACGTCGGCCGCCACATGGACCAGGAGGTGCGCGTCCGCCGGATTCCGCTCCGTGGCCGCCTCCACCAGCCCCTGCCAGACGACGCTGCCGCCGAGCCGGAAGGCGTGCAGCACGGCGTCCAGCGGCATGCCCTGCTCCGCGCGGTCGGCGCCGATCCTCCAGGAGCACTGCCGGGCGGTCTGGCGGGACTCCCGCGGGCGCAGCAGGGAGCCGACGTTGTGCCGCAGGGAGCGGTGCACCTCCTGCCACAGGTCCTCGCCGCCGGGCCAGGGTGCGCTGTAGACGGGCTCGTGTTCGCGCAGCAGTGCGACGACGCGGTCGGTCAGCTCCGGAAGCTGGTCCAGCAGCACCCGGGCGGCACGGTGCAGTACGGCGACGGCTTCCGTGCCGGCCCGCGACCGGACCGGCTCCCCAGCGGCGGGAAGGCCGGGCAGCGCCCGCACGCGAGCGCGTACGACTGGATGCATTCGGTCCTCCAAGTTTTGCGTGGCCTGGGCGGGGGGCGTGCCGGCATTGCCGGCACGTTCCGGATGGGAAATCCGGAATTCCAGGAATTCAACAAAGGACATACCGTCCAGTCGGTCGTTCGTCCATACCCAGGTCGCCAACCGTGTCCGGATCGCCGCTTACGCCGAGCTGAGCGGCTGCCCGCGCGGGGGCTCTTCGGGGGCCGGTCAGGGCGCTGCCGGCGGCGGCCCCAAGGGTGCCGCGGGGCGGCCTGCGGCGGGTTCGGGGGGCGGCCGGAGACGGGGCCGG
>DOWQ01000254.1 GCA_003519485.1 Streptomyces sp.
CACGCGAGGATAAACGCCAAGCTCAGGTGTTGCGAGAACCCCGAGAATCCGCCATTCCGCCGGGGGCCTTTTGACGTGCTCTACGCCAACGCGTACGCCAACGGGGTCGTGACTGCCCGAGCCACCGGTTTCCACGCGCGGTGCGTTGCGCACCACCGACATGTAATGAAGGTGGCGCGGGCGATGCTGGTGAGCGCGTCTAGGTGCCGGCCGATGCGTCCTGCGGGATCTGATGGATGCGTATGCCGCTGAGCGGACCGGGAAGCGGTCGGCGTCCCGGCCCGTCGGCAGCCGTGTTCACGGTGGTCAGACGCCGGCCGCCGCGGTGTAGCGGGCGGCGACGTCGGCCCAGTTGACCAGGTCCCACAGCTTGGTGACGTAGTCGGGTCGGACGTTCTTGTACTGCAGGTAGTAGGCGTGCTCCCAGGCGTCGAAGACCAGCAGCGGCACGCTGCCCTGGCCGACGTTGCCGTGGTGGTCGTAGACCTGCTCCACGATCAGGCGGCGCCCGAGCGGCTCCCAGGCCAGCACGCCCCAGCCGGATCCCTGAACACCGGTGGTGGCAACGGTGAGCTGCTTCTTGAACGCCTCGAAGCCGCCGAGGTGCTCGTCGATGGCCGTGGCCAGAGCGCCTTCGGGACGGTCGCCGCCGTCCGGGGAAAGGTTCTGCCAGAAGATCGAGTGCAGGACGTGGCCGGAAAGGTTGAACGCGAAGGCCTTCTCCAGCCCGACCAGGCCGGTCGGGGTGATCCGGTCCTTGTCGCGGACCTCGGCGATCTGCTCCAGGGTGTCGTTGGCCCCCTTGACGTAGGCGGCGTGGTGCTTGGCGTGGTGCAGCTCCAGGATCTCCGGCGTGATGGCCGGAGCGAGCGCGGAGTAGTCGTACGGCAGGTCGGGAAGCGCATAGGCGCCCATCAGGCACAGCCCCTGTCCAGTAGATGATCGTCGGGAGCCAGCCTGCCTCTATTGCGATGTAGTTGCAACAACTATCTCCATGCAGCAGCATGACAGGGCGGGGTCGGCCGGTCAGCTTTCGGCAGTTGCGGCACCATGAACGGTGCGTCCTTCCCGAAGGGTGATCGTCTTCTCACCCGGCGCCCGCCGGTCCCGGCCGGCCCCGCTCCCACGCCTCCTCGGCCGTGCCCGGATCACGCAGGGGCCTATTGGGACCCGCGCAGGAGTTCGAGCTCCGCTCAGCGTGCCGGCTGCTCCAGCGGGCGGCCTCCCGGGTGGCGGTGGCGCCAGATCCAGAAGACCGCGCACGACAGCAGCGCCCAGCCAGCGAGCACGAGGTACGGCATCAGATCCTGGTGCCCGGGGAAGTAGACCGCCGAATGCTGGGCGTTGATCGAGGCGCCCGGCGGGAGCCAGCGCCCGATGTGGCCGAGCAGGGACGGCAGCAGCGGCCAGGAGACGGCGCCGCCGGAGGACGGGTTGCCGATGAGGACCATGAGCCCCCAGGTGGGGATCATCGCCCAGCGCCCCATGACGGCGTTGAACATGCTGAAGACCATCCCGGACGAGAACATCGTCAGCGCCAGGATCAGCCACGACTCCACGAACGGCAGGTCGAGGGCGTCCAGCAGCCAGTCCACCACCACTGTGATGGCGAAGCCACCGAGCAGGGCGTAGCCGGCCGTGAAGGCGATGCGCTCGGCCGGGTTCAGGGCGCGGGCGTGGACGCTCATCTGGATCGCGCCGACGAAACCGACGATCACCGCCGCGAGGGAGATGTAAAAGAGCGCGAGGCCGCGGGGGTCGCCCCGCTGGAGCGGCTTGATGTCCTCGACGCGTACGGGAACGCCGAGCCGCTTCCCCACCTCCGGCGCCGTCTTGGCGAGCACCTCGGCGACGGACGCGCCGGACGCGCTCGCGATGTCGAGTTCCATGACCGGGCCGCTGCCCGGATCTCTGAGCGGGCCTTCGCCCGTGCCCGTGCCCGTGCCCGTACCCGGAGTCGTACCCGCAGCCCCGTCCGCCCGCATGCCCGTGTCCTCGCTCGTCGCGTTCCGGACCCGGAGGACGGCGAAGGCGCGCTGGTCCTCCACCGCCTCGCGCGCGCGTCCGTACGTGTCGTAGGGGCGCAGGTCCAGCGAGGCTCCGAGCGTCCGTTCCATGCCCTCGATGAACGAGCGCTGCCGGACCGCCGCCTTCGAACCCGGTTCGGTGGCGACCACCGCGGTGGGGATGCGGTGCGGGGTCGGATCCGCCATCGCATACGTGTACGAGCCGGCGAAGAAGCCGGCCGCCGCGGCGAGGATGAGGACGAGGACCGTGGCCGGGAAGAACGGCGAGTCGAGGAAGAGCTGCCACCGCTCGTGCACGGCCCCTCGGCGGACACGCCCCCCGTACCGGCGCGGGATCGGACGCCACTCCGGGGGCCCGTCCCCTCCGCCGGGCGGCTCCTCCCCCTGCGTGCCGCCCCGCTGCCCGCTCTCCGCCTCGCCCATGAAGCCACGCTAAGTGCCATATAACGGGCGTACGATTCCGGGTCGCCCGGATGCCGGTACGGGTACGGGCCTGGAAGGGGAGCGGGGCCGGCCCCCGGATCCGGTACGGCTCCGGGGGCGGGAGCGGCCCCGCGCCGGTTCCGGGCCCGGGAGCCCGGGAGCCCGG
>DOWQ01000609.1 GCA_003519485.1 Streptomyces sp.
GCCGCACCGGCCGCCGCACCGCAGTCGGCAGGCCGGAGCGTGGCCGGGGCGGGCCGTGCGGACCCGGGCCGCCACCGCTCCGCGCCGTGATCCCTCAGCGGGCGGAGCGGTGACGAAAGGTTTCAGCAGTCCCTGAGCTCAGCCGACTGATTGAGCAGCTGGCCGCGTACGGAGGTGAAGCGGGCCAGCCGGTCGTCCGCCGACGCGTCGAGCGGGAAGACCGCCACGCGGTGGCAGTTCTGGAAGGCCAGCCGCACTCCGAAGTGCCGCTGCAGGGCTCCGCGTATCGCATCACTCGCCAGCGCGCGGAGCAGCTGACCGCGCGCCTGTTCGTCGGGGGGCGGCACCTGGTTGTCGGCGAACTGGCCGCCGTCGACCTTGAGCTGAGCCACCAGGGAGCTGATCATCTCCCATGCGAAGGGCAGGGAGTTCCGGACGCAGTCGACGAATTCCGCTTCATCGACCTCGCCTCGCTCGGCCTTCTCGAGCAGGGCCGGTGAGACGTCGAGCGACATGGGGTTCTCCTCTCGCGACCCCGGTGCGGGGTCTTACGGGCAGGGAAGTGAAGCCGCGACTCAGCGTGCTCGGACCGCGACTTCCCGCATCAACGGTATGCCGCTCCCCGCAGCCGCACCAGGAGAATGGTGACAACAAGCCAGCTTCCGAACATGCTCATCCAGGGCGAATCGCGTGGACCCCGGGCCGGGGAGTAGCGTGACCGACCATGCGTCTCGTCATCGCCCGCTGCTCCGTGGACTACGCAGGCCGGCTCACCGCCCACCTCCCCTCGGCCCCCCGGCTCATCCTGGTCAAGGCCGACGGCAGCGTGTCCGTCCATGCGGACGACCGTGCCTATAAACCCCTCAACTGGATGTCTCCGCCGTGCACCCTGAAGGAGGGCGACGGCGATGTGTGGACCGTGGTGAACAAGGCGGGCGAAAAGCTCATCATCACGATGGAGGAAGTCCTGCACGACTCCTCCCACGAACTCGGGGTTGACCCGGGTCTCATCAAGGATGGCGTGGAAGCGCATCTTCAGGAGCTGCTCGCCGACCGGATCGAGACACTCGGCGAAGGCTATTCGCTGATTCGGCGTGAATACCCCACCGCCATCGGCCCGGTGGACATTCTGTGCCGGGACGCCGACGGCGCGACCGTCGCCGTGGAGATCAAGCGGCGCGGCGAGATGGACGGTGTCGAACAGCTCACCCGTTACCTCGAGCTCCTCAACCGGGACCCGCACCTGTCACCGGTGCGGGGCATCTTCGCGGCGCAGGAGATCAAGCCCCAGGCGCGCGTGCTGGCCACGGATCGCGGCATCGGCTGCGCGATCCTGGACTACAACGGCCTCCGCGGCATCGAGGACGACAAGCTCCGGCTGTTCTGAGCGGGCCGGGCCCGTGACTCAGCCGGACGATCCCGGCACGGCGGCCGGCGGCTCCGGTGTCCCGGGGCCGCCGGTGCGACCGGCCGGCCTCGACGTCAGATGACCTGTTCGCTCCCGGCGCTCGACGGGCCGGCGGAGCCGGGCGCGCTGACCGAGCTGCTGCCGGGCGACGCGGAGCCGCTGGCCGTGGAGGACTCCTCCTCCGTAGCGGTCGGGGTCGGGGTGGGAGTGGTCGGATCCTCCGTCGGCGGCTTGGTCGTCTTGGTCGGCTTGTCCGACGGCGGCTTCGTGGTCGGCTCGTCCTCGTCGTCGTCCCCGCCGCCCGAGCCGCCGCCGCTCGACCCCTCGGACGACTTCGTCTCGCTGGGCTCCGGTGTCACGGCGCTCGGGGAGCCGCTTTCGCTCATGCTGGGGGAGAGCGAGGGGCTGGGGCTCACGCTGCCGCTCTCGCTCTCGCTCGGCTCGGGGCCGGCCGAGCTCGGCGTGGGCTGCTCCACGGTCAGGCCGCCGCCGTCGTCGTCCGCGGATTCACCGGCCCGTTTCCGCAGCCGGGTCAGCAGGGAGACCACCTCGTCCTCGCACCCCTGCGGCACCAGCCGGGTGGCTCGCGCGTATGACTGCGGGTCCTCGTCGTACGGCTCGAAGCACCGGTAGGCGGCGAGAGCGTGCCCGACCTCGTCCGGGTCGTGCCGGCGCAGATGGTCGAGCACCGCGTGCAGCGAGTCCCACAGGCTGTACACGTCCAGGCCGAAGAAGCCGGCCCGCCGGTCCGCCGGCAGAGCCGTGTTGTGCCGGCGCAGCCACCGGGCGAAGTCGAGGACCTCGGTGTTGGCCCACATCCAGCGCGGCCAGCGCCGGAAGGAGTCGAGCACCTGTGCGGGGTCCTCGGGTGCGCCCGGGGCAGCGGTGACGCAGCAGTGCAGCGCCTGGCAGTCCGGCCAGTCGCCCTCCACAGCCACGAAGGAGAAGCCCTTCTCCTCGATGAGGCGGCGGGTCAGCTCGGCCCGCCACCGGTAGAAGTCCGCTGTGCCGTGCGAGGCCTCGCCGATGGCGACATAGCGGGCCCCGCCGATCCGTTCGAGCAGCGGATCGAGGTCGTCCGGCCCGGTCAGCGGCAGGGCGTCCTCCCGTACGGCGCGCAGGTCCGATTCCGGCCGGCCGGTGGCGGCGGCGGTCACGGCACGGCCTCGCTTCCGGGGATGGTCATGCTGATGAACCAGTCACGGGCCGCCGCGGCAGCCTGTTCGAGCGTTCCCGGTTCCTCGAAGAGGTGGGTGGCCCCGGGGATGATGTGCACCGTGCTGGGCGCCTCGATCCGGTCCACGGCCTCCCGGTTCATGTCCAGTACCTGGTGGTCCTCGCCGCCGACGATCAGCAGCACCGGGGCGCGGACCCGGCCGAGAGCCTCGCCGGCCAGGTCGGGACGCCCGCCGCGGGAGACCACGGCGCCCACCCGCTCCGGCCGCTCGGCCGCCGCGGTGAGGGCCGCCGCCGCGCCCGTACTGGCGCCGAACAGGCCGACCGGCAGCCCCTGGGTCGCCGGATGGCCGTCGAGCCAGTCGACCGCGTCCACCAGACGCCGGCCGAGGAGGGGGATGTCGAATCGGTGTTCGGCGGTGACCGCGTCGATCCGTTCCTCCTCATCCGTGAGCAGATCGAACAGGAGTGTCACGAGACCTGCCTGCTGGAGGACCCGCGCGACCGTCTGGTTGCGCGGGCTGTGGCGCGAGCTGCCGCTGCCGTGGGCGAAGGCCACCACCCCGCGGGCGGGCTCCGGGGACACCAGATCGCCCGTGAGACCGGCTCCGCCGGCGTCGATATGTACCGTGTCGAAAACCATCGGTCACCTCCTGCGTCACCGGGACGGCGGGGGACCACGGAAGCCTCGTGACCGCCGCAGCACGGAGTACCCGCCGGTCGAACCCGTATGCGCCGCTCCCCCCGGGCCCGGTCCTTCCGGTGGCCGAGGCGGGGGCGGCCCGTGACGTGCGTCATTCTCCTGGACCCCGCCCAGCCGGTAGCCTGGCGCGGCCCGGCGCCGGCGACCACCGGATCTGTGCACGGCAGATCCCGTCCCACCTCCCGGCCACCTGTCCCGCTGACCGAAAGGGCGGATGCCTGCA
>DOWQ01000039.1 GCA_003519485.1 Streptomyces sp.
GGTCGTCCTCGTCGAGGTCGACGAAGACACCTCGGCGTACGACAAGAACCACATCCGCAACGCCGTCCGGATCGACTGGAAGTCCGACCTCCAGGACCCGGTGCGCCGCGACTTCGTCGACCAGGACGGCTTCGAGAAGCTGCTCTCCGCGAAGGGCATCGCCAACGACGACACGGTGATCCTCTACGGCGGCAACAACAACTGGTTCGCCGCGTACGCCTACTGGTACTTCAAGCTGTACGGCCACCAGGACGTCAAGCTGCTCGACGGCGGCCGCAAGAAGTGGGAGCTGGACTCCCGCGACCTGGTCGACGCCGTCCCGACCCGCGCGGCCACCGAGTACAAGGCCAAGGAGCAGGACCTCTCCATCCGCGCCTTCCGCGACGAGGTCGTCGCCGCGATCGGCACCAAGAACCTGGTCGACGTGCGCTCCCCCGACGAGTTCTCGGGCAAGCTGCTCGCCCCGGCCCACCTCCCGCAGGAGCAGTCGCAGCGCCCGGGCCACGTCCCGAGCTCGCGCAACATCCCGTGGTCGAAGAACGCCAACGACGACGGCACCTTCAAGTCCGACGAGGAGCTCAAGGCGCTCTACGAGGCCGAGGACATCGACCTCTCGAAGGACACCATCGCGCTGTGCCGCATCGGTGAGCGCTCCTCGCTCACCTGGTTCGTCCTGCGCGAGCTGCTGGGCCAGGAGAACGTCAAGAACTACGACGGCTCCTGGACCGAGTACGGCTCCCTCGTCGGCGTGCCGATCGAGCTCGGCGCCGCCAAGTAACAGCCGGATCCCCACCGACCCGACTCGAAGGACATACATCATGTGTGGAGCACAGCCCGGCGGCCCGGACGCCTCGACCATCAAGCCCGGCGAGACCACCATCCAGGGTCAGGTGACCCGCGACGGTGAGCCCGCGACCGGCTACGTCCGGCTCCTGGACAGCACCGGCGAGTTCACCGCCGAGGTCCCCACCTCCGCGACCGGACAGTTCCGCTTCTACGCCGCCGAGGGCACCTGGACGCTGCGCGCCCTGATCCCCGGCGCCACGGCCGACCGCACGGTCGTCGCACAGCAGGGCGGACTGGCCGAGGTCGCCATCGCCGTCTGACGCCGTACGGCACGCCGCACGGCGGTACGGCTTGCCGTACAGCGAAGGGCCGCACCCGGTGGGTGCGGCCCTTCGGGCCGTCCGGGGGCCGGTGGCTGCCCCGGGCGGTACGGCGCGGGGCAGAGAGCCAGGCGGGGGTACGGGCGCGCGGCGTACGGCCCGTGCGTACGGCCCGTGCGGCGTACGGCCCGTGCACCGCGCGGAGTGCCGGCGCCGCGAGGTGCCGGCCTCGGCGGTCGCACAGGAATACGCTGAAGACATGTACGCGCGACGGCGGCGCAGCTATTTCGTCCTGATGGGGATCTGCCTGGCGCTCTTCGTCTCGGCCTGGGCGGTGGTCCGCCTGTGGTCGGTTCCTGTCGCCGTGGGCATGTGCGTGGTGGCCATGGTCATCCCGCCGTACGCGGCGATCATCGCGAACCGGCGCGAGCCCGGCGAGCGCTGGTGGGACGAGTCCGGGGACCCGGAGTCGGACCGCTGGTGGCGCGAACTCGACCCGCGGGACCGGCGCTGAGCCCGGCCGGGCGGGCCACTGGGCCGACCCGGGCGTGCAAGGCGCGCACGCCGACGCCCGTCAGTAGACGAGCGCCTGGGTGCCGTCCGCCATCGCCTCGCTGACGAACACCTGTGCGCCCGCGATCCGTACGCCCTCCAGGATGTCCCGCTCGGTGATGTTCCGACGCGCCGCGCACTGGGTGCACAGCGTGACCTGGCCGTCCGCGAGCAGCGCGCCCAGCAGGTCCGGCAGCGGGGCTGCGTGCGGCAGTTCGAATTCCGCCGCGCGCCCCGGGAGCGCGAACCACGCCGACTCCCCGGTCAGCCAGAGCGAGACCTCCACTCCGCTGGCGACGGCGACAGCCGCCACCGTGAACGCCTGCGAGCACCGCTCGGGCGCGTCCGCACCTGCCGTCACCTTGATCACGAGCTTCTTGGCCATACCTTCACCTTAGGCCGTGCCCGGGGGGCAACCTTTCGGACGATCCCGGCCGGCCGGGCTTCGGCCTGTCCGCCGCCGCCGAGGTGAAGCCGTACGGGAAGCGGCACGTCAGGCACGGGTACCTCCTCCAGGGCGGCGCGGAAGCGCGCCGAGGCCCGGAAACGCCCGGTGGGGCGGCGCGGCGGGGGGCGGCGGACCTCGCAGCGCCGCCCCGTTCGCGGCCGACTAGACTCGGGGGCGGTCCGTAACCCTCACCCCTCCCGAGAGGCCCGCTCGTGCTTGAGGCATTCTTCACCGTCCTGCTGGTCCTGGTCTGTGTCGGCGTGCTCGCGTTCGCCGGTCTGACCGTGAAGAAGCTGTACCAGGGCCAGCGCTGACCTCCCTCTCTCCACCGCTCTCTACAGATCGCCTGAGCTCATGATCGAGATTCCGTCCGACCTGCACCCGGGCCTCGTACCCCTCGCCTTCCTCCTCGGCAACTGGGAGGGCGCGGGCGTCCACGACTTCCCGGGCTCCGAGAAGTGCAACTTCGGGCAGGAGGTGACCTTCACGCACGACGGCCGCGACTTCCTGGAGTACGTCTCGCACACCTGGGAGCTCGACGCCGAGGGCAAGAAGGTCCGCCCCCTGGAATCCGAGAGCGGCTACTGGCGGATCGGCGACGACCGCAAGGTCGAGGTCGTGATGGTCAGGGACGACGGCGTCGTCGAGATCTGGTACGGCGAACTGGCCGACCAGAAGCCCCAGATCGACCTGGTCACCGACGCGGTGGCCCGCACGGCCGCCTCCGGCCCGTACACCGGTGGCAAGCGGCTCTACGGCTACGTCAAGAGCGATCTGATGTGGGTCGGCGAGAAGGCCACCCCGGAGGTCGAGCTGCGCCCCTACATGTCGGCGCACCTCAAGAAGGTCGTCGACCCGAGCGAGTGGGCCAAGGACCTGAAGGACCTGCCGGACGACGGCATCGCCTTCTTCAAGTAGG
>DOWQ01000716.1 GCA_003519485.1 Streptomyces sp.
GCCGCCGTCGCCGTCGTCACCGCAGCCGGTCAGCAGGACGGCGGCGGCCGTCAGCAGGGCGACGGCCGCGCCGCGCCGGTTCCGGCCGCTCACGGAGCGCCGAAGGTCAGGACGAGCTGCGGGTCACCGGCGGTCCCGGCGGCCTCCCGGGCGTCGAGCCGCAGGCTGTCCGTGCCATCCGCCGTCAGGGCTAGATCGAGGTCGCCGCCCAGGGAGCCGGCGACCCCGCCGAGGTCCAGGGCGGTGGTGTACGTACTGTCCAGGGTCGTCAGCCCGGACAGCGTGCCGAGCACGGTTCCCGAGAGCTCGGGCCGGTTGGCGTAGGTCGCGCCGGCCTCGGTCCAGGCGCCGGTGACCGGCACCACCCTCGTGTCGTCCGCCGAGGCGGCGGTCGAGTCGGAGGTGACGCGGACCCGGAGCGCGGCGCTCTTGAGGACCTGGCCGGACGGCGCGGCCGGCAGCGGGAACCGCAGATAGGAGAGGTAGGGCGAGCTGCCGCGGACGGCCAGCTGCTGGTCGGCGCCGTAGTTCGCCGCTGCCGCCGACCCGTTGACGTAGGTGTCGGCCGACGGCTCGACGTTGACGACGGTGTCCGACGGCGCGGTGCCGAGGGTGTGGTGCTCGCCGACCTGGGCCGGGCTCAGCGCGCTCGGGTAGACCGCCGTCTCGTCGAGTTGGCCATTGAAGTAGTCACTGGACGGCCGGGTCGGCCAGCCGCGCAGGGTGTCGCCGCCGAAGCGCCAGTAGCCCGCGAAGTTCTGGCTGCTGGTGACCAGCCAGTTGCTCGCCCGCTGCTGTCCGTCGACGTAGAGGTGCATGCCGCCGCTGCCCTGGGTGGCGACGACGTGGTGCCACTCGCCGTCGTTGTAGGCGGCGGAGGTGGTGAGGGTCCGCGCCCAGCCGCTGTAGACGCCGAAGACGAGCCGTCCGGTGTCCGTCATGTAGATGTGCTTGTCATGGCTGCGGCTGTTCTGCAGCATCAGGCTGCCGAAGCCGGCGAGCATCCCGCCGCGGGTGGTGTCGGTCTTGAACCACGTCTCCACGGAGAACGCGCCCGGCGAGCTGTGCCTGCGGTCGCTGTAGGTGTACGAGTCGGTGCCGTCGTGGCCGATGCCCGTACCGGCGCCGGGCACCGCTCCCGGGGCCACCGCGCGGGCCGGGCCACCGCGGTGGACGCCGCTGTTGTCCGTGCCGGAGGTGTCCGCGGCGAAGGTCCCGGAGGTCTCGTCGTAGCGCCAGTACAGCTGGGCGCCGTCTTCGACGACCGCCTTCGGGTACGCCTGGTCGGCCGCGGCGGCGGTGACCGTCCGCGGGGCCGAGAGCGCGCTGGTGTTGGTGCCGTCGGAGGCCGAGACCCGGTAGCTGTACGTCGAGCCGGCCGTGACGTCGGTGTCGGTGAAGGTCAGCTGCGGCCGCTCCCACGGGTTGGAGGGACCGGTCACGGTGTGCACCGGGGTGGCGCCGCCGTTGCGGTACACGCGGTAGGTCAGCTCGCTGTCGTCGAGGTCGAGGCTGGACTGCCAGCGCACGGAGACCTCGCCCGGCGCGATGCTCGACGCCTCGGTCTGCGGGACGGACGGTGCGCCGGTGTCCGGGCTGCTCGCGAAGCGGGTCAGCCCCTGCTGCCGGTCGCCGTTGACCGTGGTGAACTCGCCGCCCACCCAGAGGTGGTCGGCGCCCTCACCCGTGGAGGCGGCCATCACGCGCGGCCCGATGGCCTCGCCGAGCCCGTCGTTGGTGTCGGGGAACCAGCCGAGCAGCTGCGGGTCGTCGACCGACTGGGCCAGCAGGTGCATACGCTCCTGGTTGGGGAACTCACCCATGCTGCTGCAGTCGTGCGCGTGCGAGCCGCTGTAGAGGACGGACTCGTGGACCTGGACGGACTGCGTCGCCCCCAGGCAGGTGTCCCGCCAGCGCTGGTCGAGGTCATCGAGGTCGAGTGCGATCCGGCCGTCGAAGACGCCGCCGCCGCTGCCCTCGTTGCCGGTGTAGAAGCCGGTGGCGTCGGTGGTGATGTCCTTGACGACGGAGGTCGTCGGGATGAAGCCGAGCGGATAGCTCTTCACCAGGTTTCCGGTGCCGGCGTCGACCGCCGCGAGGGCGTGCGAGTCGGCGCCGTTGACCTCGAAGAAGTCGCCGCCGAGGAAGACCTTGCCGCCGTCCGGCGACAGCTCGACGGCCCGGCCGGGCTCGTCCGCGTCGGCCCGCCACGGCCGCAGCGCGCCGGTCGTGGAGACGGCGGCGAAGCGGCTGCGGGACTGGCCTTCGACGGTGCTGAAGTCACCCCCGAGGTAGACCGTGTCGGCACTGGCCGCGAGGGCCCGTACGGTGGCGCTGACCGAGACCGCGAAGTCGGTCCGCGGCGTACAGGTGTCGATGTCGATCGCCGCCACGCTGCTGACGCTGACGCCGTTGACGGCGCCGAAGAAGCCGCCCGCGTAGAGCGTCTCGCCGTCCGGCGAGACCGTGAGCGCCCGTACCGTGGCCGAGCCGGAGCCCACGGTGAAGGACAGCTCGCAGTCGGTCGGCGCTCCTGTCGCCGCGTCGAACGCGGCGAAGTTGACGGCTTCCTGCTCCTGGCTGCCGGCGACCGCGCCCGGCGGTCTGACCGCCGAGAACGTCCCGCCGGTGAAGATCACGCCGTCCGCTTCCGCCATCGCCCAGACGATGCCGTTCGTCTGCCAGGTCGGCAGTTCGTCCGCCGTCATGGCCACCGGCGGAGTGAGTGCGGCGGCCGGCGGAGCCGTCACCGTACCCATTCCGACCAGCGATGCGGCCGCCATCGAGACGACGGCCGTGTATACCCCCACTGCGCGCATGAGCCCCCCCGGGCTGTGCTTCCCCGTGCGGCCCCACCGGCCGCCTGTGAACGGCACAGTAGGACGCGATCGGCGTTCCGGTAGTCGTTTTGGTTGAACTCGTCCCATATCTTTGTCTGTTGAACGATTCACCTGTCGACTCGGACCGCCGTACCGGCTAGTTCGGCGTCCAGCCGGGACATGTCCGCCTCGACCATCACCCGGGCCAGCTCCGGCCATCTCACCCGGGCCTTCCAGCCGAGCAGCGACTCGGTCCGGGAGGCGTCACCGATCAGCGCGTCGACCTCGCTGGGGCGCTCGTACTTGGGGTCGAACCGGACGTACTCGGTCCAGTCCAGCCCGGCGACGGCGAAGGACGCCTCGACGAACTGCCGTACGGAGCCCGCCTCCCCGGTCGCCACCACGTAGTCGTCGGGGGTGTCGCGCTGGAGCATCAGCCACATCGCCTCGACGTACTCCGGGGCGTATCCCCAGTCCCGTACGGCGTCGAGGTTGCCCAGGTAGAGCCGGTCCTGGAGGCCGGCCTTGATCCGGGAGACCGCCCGGGTGATCTTCCGGGTCACGAAGGTCTCGCCGCGGCGCGGCGACTCGTGGTTGAACAGGATGCCGTTGACCGCGAACATGCCGTACGCCTCGCGGTAGTTGACCGTCGACCAGTAGCCGAAGACCTTCGCACAGCCGTACGGACTGCGCGGGTGGAACGGCGTCTGCTCGTTCTGCGGGGGCGGGGCCGCGCCGAACATCTCCGAGGACGACGCCTGGTAGATGCGGGTGTCGATGCCGCTCGCGCGGATCGCCTCCAGCAGCCGCAGCGACCCCATGCCCGTCGCGTCGCCGGTGTAGAGCGGCGCGTCGAAGGAGACCCGGACGTGGGACTGCGCGCCGAGGTTGTAGACCTCGTCGGGTCTCAGGTCGCGCAGCAGATTGACCAGGGCCACCCCGTCCGTCAGATCCGCGTGGTGCAGCACCAGCGTGCGGCCCGGCTCCTGCGGGCCCTGGTAGATGTGGTCGAGCCGCTCGGTGTTGAAGGACGAGGACCGGCGGACCAGCCCGTGCACGGTGTACCCCTTCGACAGCAGCAGTTCGGCCAGATAGGAGCCGTCCTGCCCGGTGATGCCGGTGATCAGCGCGCTCTTGCCCATACGTGTTTCCCCCCTCGGGAACGGAGCCGTGGCGGCTCCGGTGCGAACAACGAGGTACCGGTTTCCCTGATTTCGGGTTTGCGGTACTACGGGTCAAATGACCTGACAGAATCCGGTGCCATGACGCAAGCGAACGAGCTGCTGCAATCCGAGGCCCGGATATTCGTGGCGGGGCACCGCGGACTGGTCGGTTCCGCGATCACCCGCCGCCTCGCCGCCGACGGCCACGAGGTGATCACCCGCGGTCGTGACCTCCTCGACCTGCGCGATGCCGCGCGGACCGAGGTCTTTCTGCGTGACACCCGGCCGGATGCCGTCGTGCTGGCCGCCGCCAAGGTCGGCGGGATCATGGCGAACAGCACTTGGCCGGTGCAGTTCCTGGAGGACAACCTGCGGATCCAGCTCAGCGTGATCGCGGGAGCGCACGCGGCCGGGGTGGGGCGGTTGCTCTTCCTCGGTTCCTCCTGCATCTATCCCAGGCTCGCCCCGCAGCCCATCACGGAGGACGCGCTGCTCACCGGCCCGCTGGAGCCCACCAACGAGCCGTACGCCCTCGCCAAGATCGCCGGCATCTCCCAGGTCGGGGCCTACCGGCAGCAGTACGGGGCCTCCTACATCAGCGCGATGCCGACGAATCTCTACGGCCCCGGGGACAACTTCGACCTGGAGACCTCGCACGTGCTCCCCGCCCTCATCCGCCGCTTCCACGAGGCGAAGCGGGACGGCGCGACGGAGGTCACGCTCTGGGGCTCGGGCACGCCGCGCCGCGAGTTCCTGCACGTCGACGACCTGGCCGCCGCCTGCGCCGTCCTGCTGCGGTCCTACGACGGCGACAGCCCGGTGAACGTCGGCTGCGGCACGGACCTGACCATCCGCGAACTCGCCGAGACCGTGCGGGACGTCACCGGCTACCTCGGCCGTATCGCCTTCGACCCGGCGAAGCCCGACGGCACCCCGCGCAAGCTGCTCGACATCTCCCGGATGTCCGCCCTCGGCTGGCGGCCGGAGATCCCGCTCCGGGACGGCATCGCGGCCGTCTACGCGACCTGGCGGGACCGGCCGGCCGGCTGACCGGCGGGGCCGGGAAGCCGCCCGCCCGGCCCGCGGGCCTCCCTCTCTCATGAGCCTCACCCGCTAGTACGCTCCGCGTCCGTCGACGACAGCGCGGAACGTACGGGCCAGCAGGTCGATGTCGCCGCCTATCGACCAGTTGTCCGCGTAGCGCAGGTCCAGCGCGACGCTCTCGTCCCACGACAGGTCGGAGCGTCCGCTGATCTGCCACAGCCCCGTCAGCCCAGGCTTGACCGCGAGCCGCCGCGTCGCCACCTCGTCGTACTGCGCCACCTCGTCCGGCAGCGGCGGGCGGGGGCCGACCAGCGACATCTCGCCGCGCACCACGTTCACCAGCTGCGGCAGCTCGTCCAGCGAGCTGCGGCGCAGGAAGCGGCCGACGCGGGTGACCCGGGGGTCGCGGCGCATCTTGAACAGCGGGCCGTCCTGTTCGTTGGCGGCGGTCAGCTCCTCCCGCCGCGCCTCGGCGTCCGCCACCATCGTGCGCAGCTTCCACATGGTGAAGGGCTCGCCGTACTGCCCGCTCCTGGTCTGCCGGTGCAGCACGGGGCCCGCGGAGTCGATCCGTATGACCAGCGCCAGCAGCGCGAACACCGGGGCGAGCAGCAGCAGTCCGAGCCCGGCGCCGGTCCGGTCGAGCACCGACTTGAGCACCACATGCGTCCCCCGGCGCGTGGGCGGGGCTATGTACAGCAGCGACAGCCCGGCGACCGTAGCCGTCCGCAGCCGCCGCAGCGACACCTCGGTCAGCCCCGGCGCGAGCGCCAGTGGCAGACCCGCGTCGTGCAGCGCCCAGGAGAGCCGGCGCAGCCGCTCGCCGGTGAGCCGGGGCCCGGGAGCGACCAGGACCAGCTCGGCGCCCAGCTGTTCGGCGGCGGCCAGCACGGGCATCCAGTCCTCGTCGTCGGCGGCGGGCGGCGCCGAGCCGAGCCGGGTCGGCGCGGGAACCCCCGAGGTGAGCGGCGCGTCCCCGACCGGGATCGCCCCGGTCACCACATAGGCGTGGTCGGTACGGGACGCCAGGTGCTCGACCACTTCGTCGGCCGAGCTGGGCTCTCCTATCACCAGCACCCGGTGCACGGCCTGCGCCTCCCGGCGCCGGGCGGTCAGGTGCCGGTGCGTCAGCTTGCCGCACACCGCGGTCAGCAGCGGAGCGACGGACAGCGCCAGCAGGGCCGTGACCGGCTCCGAACGCTCCCCGGCGGCCACCTGGACCACCGCGAGCACACCCAGCAGCGTCAGCCAGTCGCGGAGCACGGGCAGCACGCCACGCGACTCCCCCAGCGCGTGGACGCTGTACCGGTGGTGCGTGGCGCGCACCAGGAGCCAGAGAATGCCGGCGGCGGCAGCGATCGACACCGGAAACGGGCGGCCGGCGACACCGGAGACCAGAGCGACGGGCAACGCCACGCCCAGGACGTCCGTGGTCACTGCCACGGGTAGGTACCAAACTGATTTCTCACTGCGCCGACGCGGAATGGTTTTCTTCCGGACGGCCAAAGACGGAACTGATTCCGGACATGGCATAGGCATACCGATACGCCGCATGAACCCCCCTGGCACAGCGCGACCTATGGCGGCGGCCGGTCCCTTCCCCAAGAGACGGCACGCCCAAGTGGACAAGACGTTAGGGCAAACAAGGATGTACGCGCCGGTCTTTGGGGAACTTTTGCCGCAGGTGCACTTGCGACGTTCATCTCACTCGCCGGCTCGCGCCCCGCTTCCCGACCGGTTCCCTATTCGGATTCTCTTCCGGCTCCCCCTCCGGCTTCCCGCCGGGCGGCTCGTGCCACGAAGGCGGTCCGCGTCCAGGCCGCGACCGCTTTGAGGGACGATCCGAGGCACAATCCCCACGCCGCGCCCAGGACGCCTCCGAGGGCGTAGCCGGTGAGCATCGACGCCACCGAGACGAGGGAGAAGACGACCTGGATGGGGAGGGTCGCGCGAGGGCTGAGCACCCGGAGGGTGAGCAGGGCGCAGGTGCCCAGGGCCATGGCCGTGTACTGGCTGCCGGTGGCGGCCAGGATCGCCGAGGCGGAGTCCCAGGTGGCGCCGAGGAGTTCCCGGCCGAGCCGGTCGGGCAGCGCGATGAGGGCGCCCGCCCAGCCGGCGGCGACGACGGAGAGGGCGAGCGCCAGGACCGCCGTGGCACGGATCTTCCCGCCCGCCCCGGGGACCCGGTTGAGCAGCGGCGGGCCGAAGGAGGTGGAGGCGTTGAAGAAAACGTTCATCGGGCCGAAGAGCGCGGTCACGCCGCGCAGCGCGCCGACGGCCAGCTGGTTGGCGAAGAGACCGATGCCGACGATCGCGAGCTGTCCGGCGGCGTTGCCGACCGCGAATTCCAGGACGAAGCGCCGCCCGAGATGCCCCCGGCGCAGGAACCGGCGCGCATCACCGGGTACCCCTCGGAGCCGGGGGCGAAGCAGCGCCGCGCCGAGCACGAGCGCCGGGAGGGCGGACAGGCCCCAGACCGCGAGCAGCCGGGTCGGCCCGGTGCCGTACGGCTGTACGGCGAGGGCGGGGACGGCCGCGCCGAGCCGCAGGAGGTCGGCGGCCAGGGCGTAGTGCGGCAGCCGGAGGGTGGAGAAGCAGTAGCGGATGGCGTCCTGGGTGAGGACGACCGGCAGGACCAGGCCGAGGACGGCGAGACCGGCGGCCGTCTCCCCCGGTACGAAGGCGAGGACGGCGGCCATGGCTCCGCCGGTCGCGGCGGAGGCCCAGGCGGTGAAGACGACGGCGGACCGGCAGGCGGAGCGGACGGCGACCGTGCCGCCGTGCTCCAGGACGAGCGCCTGGCCGACGTAGGAGACGGAGAGCCCGAGGAGGACGGCGAAGACGGTGTAGACGAGGGAGAAGACCGAGAAGCCGGCGGCGCTGGACAGCCGGGCGGCGACGACGAGCACGGCGATGTTCGTGAGCGCGGAGACGCCTTGGTCGGCGACCGAGCACAGCACGGCGGCCCGGGTGCCCAGGCCCCCGTCCGCTTCCGGGGCGGGGGCGGGGGCGGGGGC
>DOWQ01000426.1 GCA_003519485.1 Streptomyces sp.
ATGGGGGATGCGGCGCCGCGCGCGGCCGAGGCGAACCACCACTGCGGGGAGGAACGGATCCATGGGTGTCACGCTCGCCAAGGGGGGCAATGTCTCCCTCTCCAAGGCCGCGCCGAATCTCACTCAGATCCTGGTCGGACTGGGCTGGGACGCCCGCTCCACCACGGGCGCACCGTTCGACCTCGACGCCAGCGCCCTGCTCTGCGACTCCGGGCGGGTCCTCGGCGACGAGTACTTCATCTTCTACAACAACCTCACCAGCCCCGACGGCTCGGTGGAGCACACTGGTGACAACCTCACCGGTGAGGGCGACGGCGACGACGAGTCCCTGCTGCTCGACCTCTCCAAGGTCCCCGAGCGGGTGGACAAGATCGTATTTCCGGTGTCGATCCATGACGCCGATGTCCGCGGACAGACGTTCGGACAGGTCAGCAACGCCTTCATCCGGGTCGTGAACCAGGCCGACGGGGCCGAGCTCGCCCGCTACGACCTCAGCGAGGACGCCTCCGGCGAAACGGCGATGATCTTCGGCGAGGTGTACCGGTACGGCGGCGAGTGGAAGTTCCGGGCCGTTGGACAGGGGTACGCGTCAGGACTGCGAGGTATCGCTCTAGACTTTGGGGTCAACGTTTCGTAAAGCCGCGCACTGCGCGCGGGGGACCCGTACTCACGATTGGGCAGCCAGTGCTCTTGAAAACCTTTGGCTGGTCCTTCGGCGTAACCGCCGCGGGACTGGCCGCCGCAGCCTACTTCTGGGGGTGGGAGGGCTTCGCCGTGGTGGCGATCCTCTCGGTCCTGGAGATTTCGTTGTCCTTCGACAACGCGGTCGTCAATGCCGGTGTGCTGAAGAAGATGAACGAATTTTGGCAGAAGATCTTCCTCACCATCGGCATTCTGATCGCCGTCTTCGGGATGCGGCTGGTCTTCCCGGTCGTGATCGTCGCGATCACCGCCAAGGTCGGTCCCATCGAAGCCGTAGAGCTGGCGATGAAGGACCCCGAGCAGTACGAGATGCTCGTCACCGACGCGCACCCGTCGATCGCGGCCTTCGGCGGGATGTTCCTGCTGATGATCTTCCTCAACTTCATCTTCAGTGAGAAGGACCACTACTGGTTCGGCCGGCTCGAGCGGCCGCTCTCCCGGCTCGGCAAGGTCGACGGCCTCGCCGTCTGCATCGCGCTGATCGTTCTGCTCGTCTCGGCGGCGACCATTGCCACGGAGGCGGCTCAGCACGGCGGCTCCGTCGTCGACAAGTCGGCGACGGTCATGCTCGCCGGTATCGCCGGTCTGATCACATACCTGGTCGTCGGCGGCCTCTCCGGGCACTTCGAGCACAAGCTCGAGGAAGAGGAGGAGCGCGAGGAGGAGGCCGAGGAGGAGGCCCGGAAGGCGGGCAAGGCCCCGACCATGGTCGGCCTCGCCGGCAAGGCCGCGTTCTTCATGTTCCTGTACCTCGAGGTGCTGGACGCGTCCTTCTCCTTCGACGGTGTCATCGGCGCCTTCGCCATCACGAACCACATCTTCTGGATGGCCCTCGGCCTCGGCATCGGCGCGATGTACGTCCGTTCGCTCACGGTCTACCTCGTCCGCGAGGGCACCCTGGACGACTACGTCTACCTGGAGCACGGCGCGCACTACGCGATCGGCGCCCTGGCCGCGCTGCTCCTCATCACCATCAAGTGGCACGTCTCCGAGGTCATCACCGGCCTCATCGGGGTCGGACTGATCGGCTGGTCCTTCTGGTCCTCGCTGCGGCGCAACCGGCACAACGCCGAGGCCGAGGGAGGGAACGGCTCCGAGCCGAAGTCGGAAGTGACATCCGGGGTGTGACCGGATCCGGAGTGTGACCGGGCTCCGAATGCGGAACGCTCTGTTGCGGGGCGGCCACGAGGCACTGGCTCCCCCGGGGGCCCGGGCCTCGCGGCCGCCCCGCAGTGCGCCGTGCGCCCGCCCCCCGGCGGGCGGGGCGAAGTGACGAGCAGTGGGGGTGTCCAGCGTGTCGTTCTGGAGCAACTGGCGGCAGGGCGGTCAGCCGGGGTTCGACAGCGGCAGCGCCGCGTCGAACGCGATAGAGCTCACCAAGCGCCGCCCGACGGTCTCGCTCACCAAACAGGGGGCGGACACCGGGCATCTCCGGGTCAACCTCTCCTGGCGGATGCGAAGCTCCGACATCGGCGCGCCCCGCCGGGAGGGCGGGCTGCTGCAGATGTTCAAGCCCCAGGTGGTGCAGGCGCAGGGGCCGGCCGTGGTCAAGATCGACCTCGACCTTGCCTGCATGTACGAGCTGAAGGACGGCAGCAAGGGCGTCGTACAGCCGCTCGGCAACTTCTTCGGCGACGTGAACGGGCCGCCGTACGTGAAGCTCAGTGGCGACGACCGGTTCGGCGCCCCCTCGGGCGAGACGGTCTACGTCAACCTGGACCACAAGGACGCGATCAAGCGGCTGCTGATCTTCGTCTACATCTACGACGGCACCCCGGCCTTCGCCCGTACGGAGGCCGTCGTCACGCTCTATCCGAGCAACGGCCCGCGGCTGGAGATCCAGCTCGACGAGCGCGCGCCGCAGGCGCGGTCCTGCGCCGTACTGATGATCGAAGAGATCAAGGGCGAGTGGACGGTCCGGCGCGAGGTGAAATACGTCTACGGCTTCCAGGCGGAGCTGGACCGGCTGTACGGCTGGGGGCTCCAGTGGGGCCGGGGCTACAAGACCAAGGTCTGAGACGGGACTGCCCGGGGCGGTCCCGTCCGCCGGAGGGACCGCGCGTCGCAGGGGCCACGCCGCAGGGGCCACGCCGGAGGGGTCGCCCGCAGGCGGGGCCGCGTGCCGGGGCGCG
>DOWQ01000604.1 GCA_003519485.1 Streptomyces sp.
ACTAGGTGGTGGACGGCCGGCGCATGCCCGCGTGGCTGATCTTCGACGGTGCCGACGCGAGTGCCGAGGCGGTCCTCGGCCTGTCGGCCTACGTCCGCGCCGGCGGAAATGGCCCGGCGCGCGAGGTGCTGCGCCGGCTTGCCGAGGGAATCGAGCGGATGTCCGCCGGCAG
Organism: Streptomyces sp.; assembly: GCA_003519485.1. Lineage (GTDB taxonomy): Bacteria > Actinomycetota > Actinomycetes > Streptomycetales > Streptomycetaceae > Streptomyces. Next base: position 173 of record DOWQ01000604.1, read on the forward strand.
CGCCAGGGTGTGGCCGTTCGGTGCGACCCTGCCGTATGCCAAGTCGCGCGCGATTTGGCATGCCTGGGGGAGCCAGATGCCTGCGGCGCTCGCCCACGCGTCACGCGCTCTGAACGACCGGTCGCTCCTGGATACCGCCGTCGCCGACACCGCCGGTTTCACACCGCACCTGCTGATCGGTGGCGGTCCCGACCAGGCGTGGCTGCCCACTCCGGCCGACCGGTCCCAGATCGCCTACGGAGCCGACTCCCGGGTGCAGAACCTGCTGGCCGTGGCCGAAGCGGCGCACGCCCCCGGCCTGCGCAAGCTGGCCGGTAACGCCGCTTCCTGGTACTTCGGCAACAACGACTCCGGGGCGGCGACCTACGACCCTGCGACCGGTCGGACCTTCGACGGTGTGGAAGCCGGCGGCAAGGTGAACCGGAACTCCGGCGCGGAGTCCACCATCCACGGGCTGCTCACCATGCTGGCCCTGGACGCGGCGCCGGATGTGGCCGCGTCCGCCCGCGTCGCGGGGCTGCGTGACCGGCAGAATCCGCGGCTTCTCGAAGCCGAGGACGCCCGGCTCCGCGGGGACGCCGAGGTGGTCCGTCCGGAGTCCGCGTGGACCGGCGAAAGCCAGTGGAGCGGCGGGCGGTACGTCTCGCTCGGACCCGGCGCTTCACTCTCCCTCGACGTGCCGGGCGACGCGGGGGCATGGCTGGCGATGCCCGTGGTGCACCGCACAGAGGGCAGGACCGGCGGACGTTCCGCCTGGACCGCGGCCGGCCGGTCGCTGGGAACCGTCCGGCACAGCGGAGCCGGGGCGCAGGGCGTGTCCGCCGTGCCCGGCGTGCTGGAGATGGCCACCCTGCCGGGCCGGATAGCGGCGCAGCGGGACGGATCCGTGCTGCGTGCGACCGGGAGCGGAAAGGAGAGGGTCCGGGTCGACGCGGTCCTCGTCCAGCCAATGATCGAGCGGATGGTGCTCGCGGGCGGCGGGCACGGCCGGGCGCTGCTGCGCAGCTTCGATACCGAACGGCGCGTTGTGCCCGTGGCTGTGCCCGGTCGGGGAACGGCGACCGTGGTGACCTACGACGGCTCCGGACGGCAGGTTGCGCGCAGCCACGCCGTCGGCGAACAGGTCGCCGCCCTCGTCGTTCCGGGAGGCTTTACGGTGATCGAGCGCTGAGCCGGTGGTTTGTGCGGGCCGGCCAGGAAAGCGGATCCGCTCTTTCCCCGGCCTGCCTGGGGCGCCCGAGTTCCGGGACCGGTGGATGGGTGAACCACTGCCCGTGCCGGTGCAGAACCCCCCGTCACTCCCTGTGGGTGCCGGGGTTCTCATCCTTTCGGTGTTCGGACGGGGGGCCGCCCACCCTCCTGCCGACCACGAACGATGCCCACGAGCCGGTGGGCAGGCTCGGCACCGAAGAACACGCCCGGCCACGAACATCAGCCTGTCCGAGCCGAGTCCCCGCCCCGGAGCCGCGGCCCTACCGCTGCAGAGCCGCGAGGCCCTTCTGCATGTCTTCACGGTTCATCACCGGATGGATCTCGATCTTCGCGCCGAGCTTCTCGAAGAGCGGCTCCGCGATGCTGGGCATTTGCGAGCTTTCCTGCATGTCGAAGACGAAGGTGCAGGTCCGCCCGCCCTCGCCCGGGCCGAAGTGGGCCGCCTCGGGCTTGAGCCGTTCGATCATCGACTCCATGATCTTCGGCAGTGAGCCGTGCTTGATCGCTTCATTCGCCGCCGGGGTGTCCAGGCGGGCTCTCAGCATGACCCTCATCGCACTCGCTCCTTCCGCGCACCACGACCGGCGGGGTCCTGCCGCGCTCACTGAGTCCCGGTGACGTCCCGTTCAGGCTCTCCTGGGTGATCGGGGCGGCAACATCTCCTCCTCCGCCCGTGTTGCCGAAGGCGAGCGGCGGCTGCGAGTGGCAGCACCTCCGGCTTTCCGGCGCCGACGATCGGCGCGCGAGACGCTCGGAATTCCTTTCTGTGATCTCCGTCTCGCACAATCCCCTTCTATGGCCCCTGGCCTGCAAAAACGGCAGGATCCGACTCAGGTTTCGGCATTTGCCCACCGGGCAGGAACCCAGGTGTACTGGTGAGTAATATTCTGGTCGTAGGGTGGGCCGTCTCACCCGGGATACGCCCCGGAAGGCGCCTATGCTGCCTCCACAAGGCAGTTCAGTAGAGACGATGCGGTAGGAGAGCCGGCGTGAGCCTGAGGATCGTTGTCTGTGTGAAGTACGTGCCCGACGCCACTGGCGACCGGCACTTCGCGGAGGACCTGACCACCGACCGCGACGCGGTCGACGGCCTGCTGTCCGAGCTCGACGAGTACGCCGTCGAGCAGGCCCTCCAGATTGCCGGCGAGGCGGACGACGCGGAGATCACCGTGCTCACCGTCGGCCCCGAGGACGCCAAGGACGCGCTGCGCAAGGCGCTCTCGATGGGTGCCCACAAGGCCATCCACGTCGAGGACGACGACCTGCACGGCACGGACGCGCTCGGCACGTCCCTCGTGCTGACGAAGGCCATCGAGCATGCCGGCTACGACCTCGTGATCTGCGGCATGGCCTCCACCGACGGCACCATGGGCGTGCTGCCGGCGATCCTCGCCGAGCGGCTGGGCGTCCCGCAGGTGACCCTGCTGTCCGAGGTCTCCGTCGCCGACGGCAAGGTGACCGGCCGCCGTGACGGCGACACCGCCACCGAGCACCTCGAGGCATCCCTCCCGGCGGTGGTCTCCGTGACCGACCAGTCCGGCGAGGCCCGTTACCCGTCCTTCAAGGGCATCATGGCCGCCAAGAAGAAGCCGGTGGAGTCCCTGGACCTGTCCGACCTGGGCATCGAGGCGGACGAGATCGGTCTCGAGGGCGCCTGGACCGCGGTCGACGACGCCACGCAGCGCCCGCCGCGCTCCGCGGGCACGATCGTCAAGGACGAGGGCGAGGGCGGCAAGCAGCTGGCCGAGTTCCTCGCCGGCCAGAAGTTCATCTGAGCTCCAGCACCCTTCCGACCACAGATTCCTCGCATCGCAGGAGAGCAATCCCATGGCTGAAGTTCTTGTCTACGTCGACCACGTGGACGGCGCCGTCCGCAAGCCGACCCTCGAACTGCTGACCCTCGCCCGCCGCCTCGGCGAGCCGGTCGCCGTGCACCTCGGCGCCGGTGCCGACACCGCCGCCCCGGTGCTCGCCGAGTACGGAGCGGTGCGGGTGCTGGCCGCCGACGCCCCGGAGTTCGCCGACTACCTCGTCGCGCCCAAGGTCGACGCCCTCGAGGCCGCCTTCAAGGCCGTCTCCCCGGCCGCGGTCCTGGTGCCGTCCTCCGCGGAGGGCAAGGAGATCGCGGCCCGCCTCGCGGTCCGTACCGGCTCCGGCATCATCACCGACGCCGTCGACCTGGAGGCCGGGGACGAGGGCCCGGTGGCCACCCAGGCCGCCTTCGCCGCCGCCTTCACCACCAGGTCCCGAGTCTCCAAGGGCACGCCGGTCATCACGGTCAAGCCCAACTCCGCCGCGCCCGAGGCGGCCCCGGCCGCCGGCGCCGTCGAGCAGCTGGCCGTCACCTTCGGCGAGCTGGCCACCGGCACCAAGGTCGTCAGCCGTGCCGCGCGCGAGTCGACCGGCCGCCCCGAGCTGACCGAGGCCGCGATCGTGGTCTCCGGTGGCCGCGGCGTCAACGGCGCCGAGAACTTCCCGGTGATCGAGGCCCTCGCCGACTCGCTCGGTGCCGCCGTGGGCGCCTCGCGCGCCGCCGTGGACGCCGGCTGGTACCCGCACACCAACCAGGTCGGCCAGACCGGCAAGTCCGTCTCCCCGCAGCTCTACATCGCGGCGGGCATCTCCGGCGCGATCCAGCACCGGGCGGGCATGCAGACCTCGAAGACCATCGTGGCCATCAACAAGGACTCCGAGGCCCCGATCTTCGACCTGGTGGACTACGGCGTGGTCGGCGACCTCTTCGCCGTCGTCCCCCAGCTGACCGAGGAGGTCACGGCCCGCAAGGGCTGAGACCCCCGGTGTACGGACCCCGGCGCGCACCGCGTGCCGGGGTCCTCCGCGTCCCGCCGCCCGGCGGCCGGCACGCGGACCGGCCGGGACGGGTGTTGACCTGCGCAGCCGAGACGCATAACTTCGCCATACGGATGTGTGATTCCGGTGAGCGGAATTACATCGGATTGTCGGGAGGGTGCTTCGGATGGCGCAGCAGGAGACCGTGGCGACGAGTCTGGCCGGCGCGGTGACCAAGGACGTCGGGGCCTCGCTGGCCCCGGTCGACGCCGAACTGGCCCGCCGCTTCCCGGGGGACCCGGGCACCCGCCAGCCCGTGCACACTGTCTACGTACCCGGCGACGCCTTCGCCGCCGACACCGTACGGAGCTGGGGCGACCGGGCCCTCGCCGCACTCGACGAGCACGCGCCCGACGCCGGCACGCTCGCCGCCGTCCTCGGCATCGACCCGGCGCTCGCCGGCCCGGTGCACGAGCGGGTGCGGGCCAAGCTGGAGCGCGAACCGGTCGAGGACCTCCGTATCGACTTCGAGGACGGCTACGGGGCGCGCCCCGACGCGGAGGAGGACGCCGCCGCC
>DOWQ01000674.1 GCA_003519485.1 Streptomyces sp.
GGCGGCGCCCCGTGGTCGTACGGAACTGGGAGCCACCGCCTTCGCCGTACGCCGCCGGGCACCGCGGGGTGGACCTGGCGGCGCGGCCGGGCCGGCCCGTGCGGGCGGCGGCACCGGGCCGGGTGTCCTTCGCTGGCAGCGTCGCGAACCGCGGCATCGTGACGATCGAGCTGACGGGCACCGGCGACCCACCGCTTCGCATCACCTACCAGCCCGTGCGGGCTACGGTGCGGAAAGGGGACCGGCTGTCCGCGGGCGAGCCGGTCGGCGTGCTGGACACGGGACCCTTCCACTGCGCCGAGAGCTGCCTGCACTGGGGACTGTTGCGCGGGGACCGCTATCTCGATCCGCTGTCGCTGCTGCCCGGCTGGATACTGCGGGGCTCCCCTTCCCGGCTGCTCCCGGTCTTCGGCGTACCGGAGCCTGCCGGATGACCACCCCTGAAGCCCGGCCGGTTCGCCCGCCGCTGGTTCGGCTGCGGCCGTTTCAACAACGGCTGGTATGACCACAGCCGGCCGTCTCCACCGCGGCTGGTCCGGGCCGCCGCACTTCGGCCGCGGCTGGTTCGACCACAGCCGGTTCGGCCGGGACTGCTCCGCGGCGGTTGGGCCGGGCCTGATCACCGCGTCCGGCCCGGTGGCTTCCGCCGCCCGGAGGGTCGGTCGCCGGTCACTCCGTGGAGGGCCATCGCCACTGCGGCCTCGGTGATCTCGTCCGGGTTCTCGGCCGCGCCGATCTCGATGCGCCGGACCGCGGCGTCGACCACGCCTTGGAGCAGCATCGCCGCCAGCCTCGGCTGCTGGTGCCCCAGCGCGCCGAGCGCCTCCACGACGAGCGCGATCAGGCCGCCGTGCGCCGCGCGGATCTTCTCCCGGGCACCGGCGTCCAGTTCCCCCGCGGAGATCGCCACGACGGCCCGGTGGCGGCGGTCCCCGACCAGGGCCAGCTGCCGGCGCACGTACGCCTCGATCCGCCGCTCGGGCGCGTCGGCCGCCGCCATCGCGGCCTCGACCTCGGCAGCCCAGACCGGGAAGTCGACGGCGCAGAGCTCTTCGACGACGGCCGCCCGGGAGCGGAAGTATTCATAGACGGAGGAGCGCGCGAGTCCCGTGCGTTCGGCGAGCGCGGGGAAGGTCAGCGCCTCCGTTCCGCCTTGGGACAGCAGGGATCGGGCGGCGTCGAGCAGGGCGCCGCGCTGCATGGTCCGGTGCTCGGCCACTGAGGCCGCTCGAATCCTGGGCACCCGCCCACTCTACGGAGGGACGGCCCAGCGGGGCGACCACCCCCCGGTGGCTGTTATGGCCCGCCGGGACCGTTCAGCGGCCGGCATCGGCCAGTTTGGCCCGCAGCTGGAGCACCGACTTGGTGTGGATCTGGCTGACTCGGCTCTCCGTGACGCCGAGGACCTGTCCGATCTCGGCGAGGGTGAGCCCCTCGTAGTAGTAGAGGGTGACGACGGTCTTCTCCCGCTCCGGGAGGGTGTTGATGGCGCGTGCCAGCAGCCGGCGCAACTCGCGGTCCTCGACCACCTCCACCGGGTCGTCGGCGGCGGTGTCCTCCAGCGTGTCCATCAGGCTGAGCCGGTCGCCGCTCTCCCCGCCGACGTGCAGGAGTTCCTCCAGGGCGACCACATTGGCCAGCGAGAGCTGGCTGAAGACGTGGTGCAGATCCTCCAGCCCGATGCCCATCTCATCGGCGACCTCGGACTCCGAGGGAGTGCGCCGCAAAGCGGACTCCAGCGTCGCGTAGGCCCGCTCGACGGCCCGTGCCTTCTGCCGCACGGAGCGGGGAATCCAGTCCAGCGCGCGCAGTTCGTCGATCATCGCGCCGCGGATGCGGGTGATCGCATAGGTCTCGAATTTGATGGACCGGTCCGGGTCGAACTTCTCGATGGCGTCGATCAGGCCGAAGACCCCGGAGGAGACAAAATCCGCCTGCTCCACATTGGGCGGCAGGCCCACGCTGACCCGGCCGGCGACATACTTCACCAGCGGCGAGTAGTGCAGGATCAGCTGCTCCCGCAGCCGGCCGTCGGCCGTGGCCTTGTACGACCGCCAGAGCTCGTCGAGCGACGAGGGTGGGGCGGGGCGCACGCTGCCGCGGGCGGCGGGTGGAACTGCCGCGCGGTCAGACCCGGAGGTGTGCTGGGGCATTCGTCGCCTTGAGCCGTTCTGCCGTCAGGGTGAAAACATCGGTCGGAGTCGGGATCCTTGTGAGCGTAGCGTGACTGAGTGGTCGCAATATGCGAAGACTAGGGGTTATCCCATGCGCAGATACGTTCCGCGGACCGCACCTCCGGGTTACGGTCGACGAGCGGGAGGCGAGCCGCCGGCGGATCATGAAGTCTGCTGTTGAGGTCATCGGCCCAACCCTGTCACCCGATCGCAGCAGGTCAAGGACCGCCTCGCCGGGCGCCGGCAGAAGTGCTGGCGGGGCGGGTCAGGCACCATCGCTCGCCGATCCGTTCGACGAACCCCAGTGACAGCAGTTCGTACAGCTTTGCCATCGCCTCACCTGAACCGGTGCCCGCCTCACGGGCGATCTGCCCCATGTCCGCGCTGCCGTCGGCGGGCAGCCCCTCCAGCACCCGGGCGGAGAGCGGGTCCAGCAGGTCCCGGGGCACGACCGGGCCGTTCCGCCCGGGCGCCAGTTCTCCCATGCCGCCGACCAGTTCGACCACCTCATCGGCATCGGTGACCACCGCGGCCTCCCCGCGCAGGAGTTCATGGACCCCGGCGGACTGGCCGGAGGTCACCGGACCCGGCACCCCGGCGGACAGCCGCCCCAGCCGCTGGGCCCGGCGCGCGGTGACCAGCGAGCCGCTGCGGTACGCCGCCTCGACCACGACCGTGCCCCGGGTGAGCGCGGCGATGACGCGGTTGCGCTGCAGGAAGCGGCTGCGCGTCGGATGCCCGCCCGGCGGCAGCTCCGCCACCAGCAACCCCTGCTCCGCGATGCGCCGGAGCAGCTCGGTATGACCGCGCGGATAGGCCGCATCCACCCCGCAGGCGAGAACCGCGACGGTCGCGCCGCACGCTGCGAGCGCCCCGCGATGGGCCGCCCCGTCGACGCCGTACGCCGCCCCCGAGACCACAACCCAGCCCCGCTCCGCGAGCCCGGCACCGAGCGCCGTCGCGACATGGGCTCCGTAGTCGGTGCAGGCGCGGGCGCCGACCACCGCCACCGACCGGAGCGCCCAGAGCCGCAGCGACGGCCTCCCCCGCACCCACAGCCCCACGGGGCGGGCAGCACCGAGATCATCCAACTGCGCCGGCCATTCGTGGTCGCCGGGGCAGACGAACCTGCCGCCCAGGGACTCGGCGGCGGACAGGTCCGCCGCCGGGTCGAGCCCGACCGCCCGGGCCCGGTAGCCGTCCAGCCGCTCCTCGGTGACCGCCGAAGGCGGGCTGCCACCGTCACGGAACAGCCGCATGAGCCCGACCGGGCCGAGCACCCGGAGCCACCGGCCGGCCAGCTCGTCGCCCGGCTCCACGACCCGGGTGAGCGCCGCGCGCGCCAGTCGCGTCTCCGCTGCCACGGCGCTCATGCCGGCCGCCCGGCCGGTACGGCTCCTCGGCTGACGCCCGTACGCAGCTGAAGCGCCCGCGCCACATCGGCGGCCCCGGGCCGGTCGTGTCCCGCCAGGTCGGCGGCGGTCCACGCGACCCGGAGCACCCGGTCCAGGCCGCGGG
>DOWQ01000439.1 GCA_003519485.1 Streptomyces sp.
GATGTCCGCCGTGGCCCACGCCCGGCGGACGGGGGAGTCAGACGCGGACGCGCTCGGATGCCGGGCCGCGCTCGCGCTCCCGCTCGCGGCGGTGGTGCAGGGCTCGCCGCTCCTCCTCCGAGCGGCCGCCCCACACGCCCGAGGTCTGGCCGATGTCCAGAGCCCAGGCGAGACACTCCTCGGTGACGGCGCAGCCGGCGCACACCGCCTTGGCCGCCTCCTCCTGCCGGGCGGACGGGCCACCGCTGCCGATGGGGAAGAACAGGTCTGGGTCCGTGTCGCGGCACGCCGCGCTCTGACGCCAGTCCATGGATGCCACTCCGTTCCGTGTCGTCTCGGATACGCTTCGGTGTCGTCGAACGCGCGAGTACCTCGCACCGGCGGCCGACTCTCCGGCGGGGCACCGGCTTTCGCCGATTCCCAGGCACACTGGGAGACATGACGACCGGCGCACCGTATCCACCCGACCCGTCCCTGAGCCCCGGCTCCGGCCCCGGCCCCGGCTCCACCGGAGCACGCCCGCAGCGCCCGCAGCGCCGCCGGAGCATCGTGCCGCTGGCCGTGGTGGCCTGGCTGGTGCTGGAGATCTGGTTGCTGACCCTCGTGGCCGACGCCTTCGGCGCGCTCACGGTGCTACTGCTCCTGATCGCCGGCGGGGTGCTCGGCGCGTACGTCGTCAAGCGCGCCGGCCGGCGCGCCTGGCAGGGGCTCACCGAGAGCATGCAGCAGGGCGTGCCGCCCGGCACTCCGCCCGCGGCGGGGAGCAAGGCGAGCGGGAACAGCCTCCCCATGCTGGGCGGGCTGCTGCTGATGGTCCCGGGGCTCATCTCCGACCTCGCGGGCCTGTTCTGCCTCTTCCCGCCGACCCGGGCGGTGCTGCGCCGTTACGCCGAGCGCTCGCTGACCCGGCGGATGGAGGCGGCCGGGGCCGGCGGCCTCGGCGATGCCTTCCAGCAGGCCCGGATGCACCGCCCCGACGGCAAGGTGGTCCCGGGCGAGGTCATCCGGGACGACGGTCAGGAGCCGCCGCCCCGCGGCGACGAGCCCCCGCTGACCCGCTGACCCGTGAGCCTTCGATCGCGCGCCGCCGTGCCGCTGAGCAGCGTGCCGCTGAGCCGTGCCGACCCCTGACCGCGCTGCCCGATCCGGTTGCCGCCACCCCGCGTGGCCGGCGGAACCGGATCGGCTGAACCGGGGTCGGCGGAACGAGCGGCAACCCGGGCCCGTCAGCCGCAGCGGCCGGCCGGGGGCAAACGGACGCAGGGCCCGGAACACCACTTCGGTGTTCCGGGCCCTGTGTGTGTCACTGTTGTACCGCGGCGCCGGCTACGCCGCGGCTCGCCGCCCGCCGTCAGGCGGACTTGCGGGTGTCCCGCGGATGCACGGCGATGTTCATCGCCCCGGAGCGCAGGACGGCCAGCCTCTCGGCCAGCACCTCCTCCAGCTCCTCGCGGGTACGCCGCTCCATGAGCATGTCCCAGTGCGTACGCGCGGGCTTGCCCTTCTTCTCCTCGGGGCCGTCGCCGTCCACGAGGAGCGCCTGGACCCCGCATACCTTGCATTCCCACTCCGGCGGAATGTCCGCCTCTACCGAGAACGGCATCTCGAATCGATGGCCGTTCTGGCATGCGTACTCCACCGCCTGGCGCGGGGCCAGATCGATGCCGCGGTCGGTCTCGTAGCTGGTAACCACAAGTCGCGTGCCGCGGAGAGCTCGCTCACTCATGAATCGTGCCTCCCGGGCTTGTCGCCCACAGGACAGGTGTCGCTGTCGTCGTCATCCGGTCAACGTCCGGTCGGCGGTAAAGATTCCCGTTGCGGGACATGCGTCGCCCGTCGTGCCGCCCCTTGTTGTACCCACCATCGCCCGGTTTGTCACATCTGGAAGGAGATGTCACCCGACGTTTCTCCTGCTCCAGCGCGCAGTAACGGTCCGCCCGGTGAGCCAAAGGCGTACACTACCGCCCCGCGTGCACAAGCTCTAAATCCGGTCCGGTACGGGATTGCCGGCGGCCTCCACCGCCCGCCGTACGGGCAGCCGCGCGAGCAGCAGGAAGCCGAGTGCGAAGAACACCACGAGCGAGATGATCGCGTCCCGGTAGCTGCCCGTGAGCTGGTAGGTCAGGCCGAACAGCAGGGGGCCCAGCCAGCTCGTTCCCCGGTCGCTGAGTTCGTATGCCGAGAAGTACTCGGCCTCCTTGCCGCGCGGCACGAGGTGCGAGAACAGCGACCGCGACAGCGCCTGGCTGCCGCCCAGCACCAGACCGATCGCCGCCGCGAGCACGAAGAACCACGCGGGCTCTCCGGCGGGCAGGAAGTAGCCGGCGCCGACCGTCAGGGTCCAGGCGGCCAGCGAGCCGAGGATGGTGCGCTTGGCGCCGAACCGCGCCGCCAGCCGGCTCATGGTCAGCGCGCCGGCCACCGCCAGCACCTGCACCAGCAGGATCGCCACGATCAGCGTCGTCTGGTCCAGTCCCAGCTCCTCCGAGCCGTACACCGAGGCCTGCGAGATGACGGTCTGCACGCCGTCGTTGTAGAGCAGGTACGCGCCCAGGAACAGCAGGGTCAGCGGGTACCGCCGCATGTCCCGGAGCGTGGCCCTCAGCTGGCGCAGGCCCTGCCCCAGCGAACCGGCCCGCCGCCCCCCGCCGCCGGCCGGGTCCG
>DOWQ01000743.1 GCA_003519485.1 Streptomyces sp.
GGCGCTGCCCCCGCGCGCCGGCACCCGCTCGCGGCCAGGAGCCGCGCGCCGTGCGGGGAACCGCTCGCGCCCGCGCCGCTACGGGGTCCCGCGGGCACGTACCATGTCCGCATGTCGTTCCTCCGCCGCCGCAGCGCAGCCACGCCCACCGGGCCGGATTTCGACGTCCTGGCGATGGACCCCGGTGACTGGCCGGGGAATCTCGGTGCCGGCCTGCTGCCCGCGCCGGACGGCAGCTGTCAGGGCGTCTTTCTCCGCTACGACCTGTTCGGCGGCCGCGGCCCGGCGATGATCATCGGCAATCTGCCCGAGGGATCACCGGCCCGCGAACTGGCGGACGACGAGCCGCCCTTCGAGGTGTCCCAGCTCCTCGCCGCGCTCGACAACGACGAGCCCGTGCGGGTGCTGGAGACGGAGGACACCCCGGTGATGCATGAGGAGAATCTCCTCATCGTCCGCCGGCTGAAGTTCTCCGAGGGGCGCATCTCCTGCGCCCAGTTCGACCGCAGCGACGGCGTCCTCGTCACCATCGCCAGCTGGGACCGGCCGATCACGGATGAGCTCTACCAGCTGCTCAAGCCGCTGCCCGCGGAGATGTTCCAGCAGGGCTGAGCGGCTCGGCCCCGAGCCGGCGGCCGCAGGCGGCCGGTTCGGTGGGGTTTGGCCCCGCAGCAGCAGGCCTTCCGGCCGGTCCAGCACAGCTCGCGCGCCGCCGTGGCCGGTTCCGAGCGAGGGCGGCTCAGTGGGCGTTGCCACCCGCTCATCGGACCTCTAGCGTGGTTGGGCATGTCCGAACCCGAGCCCAGACGGACCGTTCGTCGCCCCGCAGCGAGCCCGTCCCCGGCCGGTGCCGGCGACGCGGTGCCCGTGATGAAGGGCGCTCCGCCACAGAGATCCGACGAATTGGCTCCCGAAGCCGCAGCCGGCCCGACCCTCCGGTACGGCGCCCCGGCCGCCGACTGGGAGCGGGAGGCGCTGCCCATCGGCAACGGTTCGCTCGGCGCCATGGTCTTCGGCACCGTCGCCTCCGAACGGCTCCAGATCACCGAGAAGACGCTCTGGACCGGCGGCCCCGGCTCCGCGCAGGGCTACGACCACGGCAACGGGACCCGCCCCGGAGCCGTCGCCGACGTGCGGCGGCGGATCGACGCGCGGGGTTCCCTCGCACCCGAAGAAGTGGCGGAGGCGCTCGGCCGGCCCCGGCGCGGCTACGGCGCCCAGCAGCCCTTCGGGGACGTATGGCTCGACGTGCCCGGCGCCGAGCAACCCGGTGCCCCCGAGCAACCCGGCGGCTACCTGCGCACGCTCGACCTCGGCACGGCTCTCGCGACCGTCGGCCACACAACCGGCGGCGTCGCCCACCGGCGCGCGTTCTTCGCCTCCCATCCCGCGGGCGTGATCGTCGGCCGGCTCACCGCGGACGCGCCGGGCAGGATCGACTTCACCCTGCGCACCACCTCGCCGCGCGACGACCGTCGTGTCACCGCCGCCGACGGCCGCGTAACCGTACGGGGCGCGCTGACGGACAACGGACTCGTGTTCGAGGCGCAGATCCAGGTGGTGGCCGAGGGCGGCACCCGCGCGGACGGCGACGGGCAGGTCACCGTCGCCGGCGCCGACAGCGCCTGGTTCGTGCTCGCCGCCGGTACCGACTACGCCGACACGTATCCGGACTACCGCGGCGACGACCCGCGCGTGCGGGTGACCGCCGCCGTCGACGCAGCCGTCCGCCGCGGCCCGCACACACTGCTCGCCGAGCACACCGCCGACCACGGGCGGCTGTTCGACCGGGTGCGGCTCGATCTCGGCCCCGATCTCCCCGCGCAGCCGCACACGGACGAACCGCCGCGCCAGCACACGGACGAACCGCCGCACCGGTACACCGACGAGCTGCTGCACCGGTACACAGGCGAGCATCCCGGAGGCCCCCCGGGCGACCGCGCCCTGGAGGCGCTCTACTTCCAGTACGGGCGCTACCTGCTCATCGCCTCCTCACGGCCCGGCTCGCTCCCCGCCCATCTCCAGGGCGCCTGGAACAACAGCACCCGGCCGCCCTGGGCGGCCGATTACCACACCAACATCAATCTCCAGATGAACTACTGGCCGGCCGAGCCGGCCAATCTCGCCGAGACCGCCGAGCCGTACGACCGGTTCGTCGAGGCCCTGCGCGCACCGGGCCGGGCCACGGCCGAAGAGATGTTCGGTTCTGCCGGCTGGGTGGTGCACAACGAGACCAACCCGTACGGCTTCACCGGCGTGCACGACTGGCCCACCGCCTTCTGGTTTCCCGAGGCCGCGGCCTGGCTCACCGGGCCGATGTACGACCGCTACCGCTACAGCGGCGACACCGGCTACCTCCGCCGCACCGCGTACCCGGTGCTCAAGGAGGCCGCCGAATTCTGGCTCGCCAATCTGCACACCGACCCGGAGGACGGCACCCTCGTCGTCTCGCCCAGCTACTCGCCGGAGCACGGCGACTTCACCGCCGGGTCGGCGATGGCGCAGCAGATCGTGCACGACCTGCTGACCAACACCCTGGAGGCCGCCCGCGTCCTCGGCGAGGAACCCGCCTTCCGCCGCCGGCTGGAGGACACGCTCGACCGGCTCGACCCCGGCCTGCGCATCGGCGCCCGGGGCCGGCTCCAGGAGTGGAAGGCCGACCGGGACGACGCGGGAGACCGGCACCGGCACGTCTCGCATCTCTACGCCCTGTACCCCGGCCGGCAGATCCGGCCGGGCACCGCATGGGCGGCGGCGGCCAGGGAGTCGCTCACCGCGCGGAGCGACGGCGGCACCGGCTGGAGCAAGGCGTGGAAGATCAACCTCTGGGCCCGGCTCCACGACGGCGACCGCGCTCATGCCCTGCTCGCCGGACAGCTGCGCGACTCCACGCTGCCGAACCTGTGGGACACCCACCCGCCGTTCCAGATCGACGGCAACCTCGGCGCCACGGCGGGCATCGCGGAGATGCTCCTGCAGAGCGTGCACGGTGAGATCCATGTGCTCCCGGCGCTGCCCGCCGCCTGGCCGGACGGCTCCGTGCGAGGGCTGCGCGCCCGCGGCGACGTCACCGTCGACGTGGAGTGGTCCGGCGGCCGGGCGCGCACCGTCGTGCTCACCGCCGGGCGCTCGGGGGAGATCGTGCTGCGCGGCGGCCTGCC
>DOWQ01000766.1 GCA_003519485.1 Streptomyces sp.
GCCGCGGTCGGCCCGCAGGGGCAGGCGGCCGGTCCGCGGCGGGCAGGCGGCGGGCCGGAGCGGCGGGGTGTGCGTCGTGGCATGACTCCATTGTGCTGCCCGCAGCGGTACGGGTCTCCGGCGCTCCCGCCCGTCCGGCCCGCGCGGTGGTCAGCCGAGGTCGAACAGCGGGCCGGTGATCGTCAGGCCGAGGTCGTCGCCCGCGTAGGCGAAGAGCGCGAACAGCATCAGGGCCGCCCCGGACAGGGCGATGTCCTTCTGGAAGTGGACCTGTTCCCCCTGCCGCGCCCCGGGATCGGACTCCTTCCAGAACGCGTGCATCAGCACCGCCGTCGGGATCAGGAAGAGGAGCAGCAGCAGGGCTCCGAGATCCGGCCAGATGCCGAGCAGGACACTCAGCCCGCAGACAAGGAGCAGCACACCGCTGCCCATGGTCATCGCCTTGGCGGACGGTACGCCCTTGGAGACGGCGTACCCGGCCATCGCGTCGGTCTTGGCGAGATGGCCCATGGCAGAGCCGAGGAAGAGGGTGGCGAAGAGAATACGGCCGATGAGTACCAGGATGTCCATGGTCATCTCCAGGCGCGGAGGGTGAGAAACAAGGGTCTCACCTGCCTGCCAGGATAGCCGCCCCTCCTGGCCGCCGGGCAGCGGGCCGTCGCACACCGGCCCGCCGGTGGCCGTCGCGCCGTACGAGCCGCGCGGGCTCCGAGCGTCCTGCCCCGGCCGGACGGACCGGTCTCCCGTGATGCCGTAGGACCGCGCGGGGTCGCCGGGGCGGTGGACCCGGTGCCGTGACTCGGGCAGTCGCCGGGCCGGTGGCTCGGGCCGGGGTTCCGCCCGTGCGGGGCGGTCACCTGTGCCGCCGTGGCGGACGGCTCCTGCGCGGCCGTTGACAGCCGGGTGCGGCGGGAACACACTCCCCGCGGCGTCATGGTGAAGAAAAGTTCACCTCGCGAACAACTCAGGGTTCCGCTCCTCCGCGCGGCCCGCCGTCATCGTCCGGGAAGAGCCGCATGTGACCGAGTCCGTGGCCGACCGCCTGCTGGCGGTGTTCGACGCGTTCGACAGTGCGCACCGCACGCTCACCCTCACCGACATCGCCCGCCGCGCCCGTCTGCCGCTGGCCACGGCCCACCGCTTCGTCACCAAGCTCACGGCCTGGGGCGCCCTGGAACGCGACGGGACCGGGGCGTACCAGGTCGGCCTGCGGCTGTGGGAGGTCGCCATGCTCACCCCGCGCAGCGTGGGCCTGCGCGAGGCCGCGATGCCGTTCATGGAGGACCTCTACGAGGCGACGCACGAGAATGTGCAGCTCGCCGTCCGTGACGGCACGGAGACCGTCTATGTCGAACGCATTTCCGGCCGTACGGCGATCGGCGTGCGCTCTCGGGTCGGCGGTCGCTGGCCGCTGCACGCCACTGGCGTCGGCCTGGTCCTGCTGGCCCACAGTCCTCCCGTCGTACGCGAGCAGGTGTGCGAAGGAGAGCTGGAGCAGTTCACCAGGATGACGCTCTGCGACCCGGCACGGCTCAGGTCGGTGCTGGCGGAGATCCGGCGCACCGGGACCGCGGTCAGCGACCGCCAGATCACCATGGACGCGCTGTCGGTCGCCGCCCCGGTCCGCGGCCCGCACGGCGACGTGGTCGCCGCGCTGTCCTTGGTGGTGCCCAGCGCGCCCGCGCGGGCGCCCGCGCTGATCCCGGCCGTCAGGATCGCCGCCCAGGGGATCTCCCGCGCCCTCGGCCGGCCGGCCGGGAGCTGACCGCGCGGTACGGCCCGCCCCGTCAGAGGCCGAGGACCAGCCGGGGCCCGCAGGAGCGGGACACGCAGATCATCATCGTGTCGCCCGCCGCGCGCTCCTCCGCGGTCAGCAGTGAATCGCGGTGGTCGGGCACGCCCTCCAGGACATCCGTCTCGCAGGTGCCGCAGGTGCCTTCCCGGCACGACGACAGCACCGGCACGCCCGCCTCCTCCACGGCCCGCAGCACCGAGCGGTCCGGCGGCACCCGCACGGTGACGCCGGAGCGGGCCAGCACCACCTCGAACACACCGGCCCGTACGGGCTCCTCCGGCTGCCGGGCGTGGAAGCGCTCGGTGCGCAGCGCCCCGGCCCGCCGGCCGGCGGCGCACCGCTCCTCGACGGCGGCGAGCAGCGGCTCCGGCCCGCAGACGTACACCAGGGTGTCCTCGCGCGGGCCGCCGCCGAGGCAGGCGTCGAGGTCCAGCAGGCCGTACTCGTCCTGCGGGCGCACGGTCACCCGGTCGCCGTACGCCGCGAGTTCGTCCAGGAACGCCATGGAGGAGCGGCTGCGCCCGCCGTAGAGCAGCTGCCAGTCCGTGCCCGCCGCCTGTGCCGCGGCGGCCATCGGGAGCAGCGGCGTGATGCCGATGCCGCCCGCGATGAACAGGTGCCGGGCGGCGGGCTCGAACGGGAAGTGGTTGCGCGGCCCCCGCACCCGGACCCGGTCGCCCTCGGCGAGCCGGTCGTGCACGTGGGCGGAGCCGCCCCGGCCGTCCGGCTCGCGCAGGACGGCGACCCGCCAGGCCGTACGGTCGGCGGGGTCGCCGCACAGCGAGTACTGCCGGGTGAGGTGCTGGTCGAACTCCAGGTCGATGTGCGCGCCCGGTTCCCAGCAGGGCAGCGGCTCGCCCGCCGGGTGGCGCAGCGTCAGGGCCACCACGGCCTCGGCGGCGCCCTCCTTGCGGGCGACGGTCAGTTCGGCCGTGTCTCCGGCCGATTGCCCGGTGTCGGTGCTGGTGTTGCGGCCGGTGTCGGTGCCGGCGTCGGCGTCGGCACCGGTCCGGGATCCGTACGGAGCGGGGGCGGCAGGGACTTCAGCGGCAGGCGGTCCGGCAATGGGTGTACCGGCCCCGGGATTTCCGGCAGTTGGGGCGCCGGCCACGCGGGTGCCGGCCGTCGAGATGTCAGGGGCCATGGAGCGCGGGCTTCCTCTCTGCTTCCGGCTTCTGCTTCCGGCCCGGGGGCTGGGGGACCGCGGAAGCCGCGGGGCCCGCTCCGGGCGTGTCAGCGGACCCCGACCGGCCTGCCGGGCCGG
This sequence comes from Streptomyces sp., assembly GCA_003519485.1. Taxonomy (GTDB): domain Bacteria; phylum Actinomycetota; class Actinomycetes; order Streptomycetales; family Streptomycetaceae; genus Streptomyces. The sequence goes on from DOWQ01000766.1 coordinate 3,060, forward strand.
CCGGTCCCGCCGGCTCCGGTGACTGCGGCCGGTGGCCGTCGGGGTGGGCGAGCAGCCACTGCCAGA
>DOWQ01000157.1 GCA_003519485.1 Streptomyces sp.
TGCACCTCCGTACGCCGCAGGGACTGCTGTTCGCCGACAGCCGGCTGATGTCCGGCTGGCGGCTCGCCGCGACCGACGCCGACCGCGCCACGACCGCGCCGGTACGCGCGCTGCGCGCCGTACGGGGCGCAGCCGGACCCGCCGCGGCCCCTCAGGACGGGCTCTTCTGAAAGCACGGCCGGTCGGCTGGACCGGTTGAGACCGGTGAGGACCGGTGAGAGGCCACTCCGCTCCTCCGCTCCCCGGGCCGGCGAGGCACACTGGCGGCGTCACGGACCGTACGGACAGAAGGAGTATGCCGCTGTGCCCGAGCCGACCGGAGAACCGACGGGCATACAGGCCGAAGAGCCGACGGGAGCACCGGCGGGAGCGTCGGCGGGATCGGCAGCACCGGCCGGAGCCGATGCGCGCGACGTGGAGCGTTTCCGGCAGGGGCTGGGGCTGCCCGCGCTGATCGATGTGCACACGCACTTCATGCCCGAGCCCGTCATGCGCAAGGTCTGGGCGTACTTCGACGCCGCCGGGCCGCTGATCGGCCGCCCCTGGCCGATCACCTACCGGCAGCACGAGGACGAGCGGATCGAGCTGCTCCGGGCCTTCGGCGTACGCGCGTTCACATCGATGGTCTATCCGCACAAGCCGGGCATGGCCGCCTGGCTCAACTCCTGGTCCGCGGACTTCGCGAGCCGTACGCCGGATTGCCTGCACACCGCGACCTTCTACCCCGAGCCCGGCGTCGAGGAGTACGTGCGCGCGGCCCTCGATGACGGCGCGCGCGTTTTCAAGTCCCACCTCCAAGTGGGCGCGTACGACCCGAACGACGCGCTGCTCGACCCGGTTTGGGGCCTGCTGGCGGAGGCTGCCGTCCCCGTGGTGACGCACTGCGGATCGGGCCCGGCGCCGGGGAAGTACACCGGCCCCGAGCCCATCGGCCGGCTCCTCGCCCGGCACCCCCGGCTGCGGCTGGTCATCGCGCACATGGGCATGCCGGAGTACGCCGACTTCCTCGACCTCGCCGACCGCCACCCGGAGATCCGGCTGGACACGACGATGGTCTTCACGGACTTCTCCGAGCAGCTCGTGCCCTTCCCCGCCGCGGAACTCCCCCGCCTCGCCGCCCTCGGCGACCGGATCCTGCTGGGCACCGACTTCCCCAACATCCCGTACCCGTACGCCCACGCGCTGGATGCGCTGGCCCGGCTGGATCTCGGGGACGCCTGGCTCCGCGCGGTCTGCCACGACAACGCGGCCCGCGACTGGGGGCTGTAGAAGGGGACGGCCCCGGAGGACCGGACGGGCGAGGGGCCGGGCGGACGGGACGCGTACGGCCCGCCCGGGCCCGACCCTCCCGAAGGCCGTCGGGCTCCGTCAGCGGCCCCGCCGCACCAACAGATCGGCCACAACCGGACGGTGGTCCGAGGCGAGCGTCCCCAGCACCGTCGCGTCGCGTACTTCGATGCCGTCCGAGACGGTCACGTAGTCGATCCGCTTCACCGGCGCCGCCGCCGGATAGGTGCCCTCACCGGCCGCCGGCGCCGCGTCGGTCAGCCGCTCCCACAGCGGGGCCAGCTCCGGCGCGTCCGGCTCCGCGTTGAAGTCGCCGACGAGCACCTGCCGCGGGCACCGGTTCTTGCGGTCGCAGTCCTCGGCCATGATCCGCCGGGTGTCGGCCACCTGCGCCTGCCGTACGGACGGGTCGCCGCGGTAGTCGAGATGCGTCGAGTAGACGTGGACCCGCACGCCGTGCGCCCGCAGCACGACCTCGCCGAAGCCGGGCGCCGGCGCGGGCACCGGATTCGGGTCCTGGGTGGAGAGCCGGGTGATGTCGTGGTTCTCGGCGCTCACGATCGGGAACCGGGAGAGCACCGCCACCCCGAACTCCCGCCGCGGCTCACCCTCGGCCGGCGGGTCGAAGCTGTAGATGGGGGCGAAGTGGACCTCCATGTCCAGCGATTCGGCCAGCTCCGCCGCGAGGTCGCGCCACTCGCTGCGCGCCCCCCAGTGGACGTCCACCTCTTGCAGGCCGATCACATCGGCGTCGAGCGAGCGGAGCGCCTCCGCCGTTCTCCCGGGGTCGAAGACGCGGTCGGAACCGGCGCCCGCAGCGATGTTGTACGTCGCCACGCGCAGCGGTACGGCACGGCCGCCGCCCGTTCCGGGAACCGCCTCGGCACCGGCGGTGGCCGGCAGGCCCAGCAGTCCGGCGGCGAGCAGCAGTGGGGCGAATCGGCGGCGCAGTGACATCCAGAACTCCCTGATTCGGCTCGGCTCGGGCGCCGTGACCGTACCGCCGAAACCGTGCCGCGTCGCCCGGAAGAACCGTTTTGCCGACGGCATTTCAGCTCGCTGTCACGCCGTGGCCCCGGGCGTAACGGAAGCCGGCGGTCCGGCCGGCCCGTCGTCCCGTACGGCCCAGGGGAAGCGCGGGAAGCGCAAGGAGCGGCCGCGGGGCGGGGCGCGCCCGGCGACCCCGGGCGCCGCGACCCCGGATCAGCCCGGCAGCGTCTCGCCCTGCACGGCCTGGATGTCCAGCTCGATCCGCAGGGTCGTGCCGATCGCCGCCACCCCGGCCGCGACGATCTGGTTGTAGTGCAGTGCGAAGTCCTCGCGCTGGAGTTCGGCCGTCGCCCGGAAGGCCGCCCGCGTACCGCCCCACGGGTCGGGGCCGGTGCCCAGGTAGCTGAGGTCGAGGTCGACCGGGCGCACCACTCCGTGCATGGCGAGTGCGCCGCGCACCGTCCAGCGGTCGGGGCCGGCCGGCTCCACGTCCGTACTGCTGTAGCCGATGTCCGGGTACCGCGCGACGTCCAGGAAGTCGGCGGACTTGAGATGGCCGTCGCGCATGCCGTTGCCGGAATCGATGCTCGCCGCCCGGATGACCGCGTCGACCGTCGACTTCCCGGTGTCCTCCGCGATCTCTATTCGGCCGGCGAAGTCGGTGAACCGGCCGCGCACGCTGGAGATGCCGAGGTGCTGGGCGATCGCGGCGACCGACGAGTGCGCCGGGTCCAGCGTCCAGACGCCGGGCGGCGGCAGCTCCACGCCGCCCTGCCGGGCCAGCTCCACCGTGCCGATGTCGGCCCGGCCGGAGGAGGTGACGATCGCCGTGGAGGCCGCCGGCGCGTAGCCGACCGCCGTCACGATGACCGTGCAGGGACCGGCCGGCAGCGGATCGCCGGTCCACACCGAGCCGTCCTCGCCGGCCGCCGCCCGCAGCAACTGCCGGCCGGTCATGTCGGTGACGGTCAGCACCGCGTGCCGTACCGCCCAGCCGTCCCGGGTACGGACCCGCGCCCGCAGGCCGGCGCCGCTCGTTGTCATTCTCGCTCCTGTCCTGTACGTGCCGGGTCGCGGCCGGATTCCGCCGAGCCGTCCCTGCTCGTAGTGCCGCCGGGCCGGGGCCCGTGGCCCCGGGAGCGGTGGGGGCGCGCTCTGCTCGGCACGCGCCCCCTCCCCGGGGAGTGCTACTCGTCCGAGTGTGCGAGGGCGATGTCGTAATCGTCGACTCCGCGACCTGTCACTGCCAGCGAGTTTGCCACTGGCGGGTAACCACTGGCGATGACCGTGTAGTCACCTGTGTCCAGGTCGGCGAAGGCGTACGCCCCGTCCGACCCCGTGGTGGCGGTCGCGACCACGTCACCGGCCGCGTCGATCAGCGTCACCCGGGCATCCGGCAGCGGCTCGTTCCGCGACCCGGCGCGCACGGTGCCCCGCACCTCGGCGCCCGTCCGCAGTTCGAGTGCGACCCGGCTGGTGCCGTGCTCCCCGATCTCGACGGGCTGCGCGAGCGGCCGGAATCCGGGCGCGTTCACGGCGACGGTGTAGGAGCCCGCGACCAGATCGTCGAAGCCGAACCCGCCCGTGCCGCCGGTCCTTCCGGCGGCCAGCACATCGCCGCGCACATCGGTGACGACGACCATGGCGTCCGTGACCGGCCGGGAGTCCTCCGCGCTGCGGACGGTTCCCGCGAGCCCGCTGGTGCCGGAGAGCATCAGGTCGTGGGCGAGCGGCTGGCCGGCGATCAGGACGGTCGACGCCTGCGGCTGGTGACCCTCGGCGGACGCGATGAGGACGTACGAGCCGGCGCCCGGCGCGTCCAGGGTGTACGCGCCGTCGGGCGAGGCGACCGTCCGGCCGATCTGGCGCCCGCTGAGCGAGATCAGCGTGACGGCGGCACGCGGCACGGGCCCGCCGCCGGCGGCGCGTACGACACCGCCCACCGAGGGGGCGTCCTCCGGGGAGCCGCCCGGT
>DOWQ01000547.1 GCA_003519485.1 Streptomyces sp.
GCCCAGCGGCCACGCGCGTCCGGGGCCCGGATGCCGGCCGCGCCCCCGCCGTCAGCCCTCCCGGTGCACCTTGCGGTTGGACGCCTGCGCGCGGGGCCGGACCACCAGCAGGTCGATGTTGACGTGCGAGGGCCGGGTGACCGCCCAGGCGACGGTGTCGGCCACGTCCTCGGCGGTCAGCGGCTCGGCGACGCCCGCGTAGACGGCCGCGGCCTTCTTCTCGTCGCCGCGGTAGCGCGTCAGCGCGAACTCGTCGGTCCGCACCATCCCGGGCGCGACCTCCACGACCCGCACCGGATCGCCGCACAGCTCCAGCCGGAGGGTCGTGGCGAGGGAGTGGGCGCCGTGCTTGGCGGCCACATAACCGCCGCCGCCCTCGTACGAGTCGAGCCCGGCGGTGGAGGACAGCACGACGATCGTGCCGTCGCCGGAGGCGGTGAGGGCGGGCAGCAGGGCCTGCGTCACATGCAGCACGCCGAGGACGTTGACCTCGTACATCGCGCGCCAGTCGGCGGGGTCGCCGGTCGCCACCGGTTCGCTGCCGAAGGCGCCGCCGGCGTTGTTCACGAGCACGTCGCAGCCGTCGAGGGAGGCGGCGAAGGCGTCGACGGCCGAGCGGTCGGTGACGTCCAGCGCATGGGCGTCGGCCCGGTGCCCGGCGGCGGTCAGCTCCGCGGCCAGCGCCTCGATCCGGTCCGCGCGGCGGGCGGTGAGCAGCACCCGGTAGCCGGCCTCGGCCAGCCGGCGGGCGGTGGCGGCCCCGATTCCACTGCTGGCGCCGGTGACGACTGCGGTGCGGGTGCTCATGGCTCCTCCAAGCGAGCGGGAACGGTCTCCCGCAGGATATGCCGCGTCAGTGACCGCGCGGGGCGTACATGATCACGGCCATGCCGGCGAGGCAGACCAGCGCGCCGAGCACGTCGAAGCGGTCCGGCCGGTAGCCGTCGGCGACCATGCCCCAGGCCAGCGAGCCCGCGACGAAGACACCTCCGTACGCGGCCAGGATGCGGCCGAACTCGGCCGACGGCTGGAGCGTGGCGACGAAGCCGTAGGCGCCGAGCGCCAGCACCCCGGCTCCCACCCACAGCAGTCCGCGGTGCTCGCGGACCCCCTGCCAGACCAGCCAGGCGCCGCCGATCTCGAACAGACCGGCGACGACGAAGAGGGCGGCGGAGCGCATGATGTGCATGCCCAGCAGGCTACGGGCCGGGAGGGCGCGGCACGTTATGGCAAAGTCGGGTCGGGCTTCGCCGACGGAGCCGCGTACCACCGAGCAACCCGATCCCACTCGACTTGCCCGACTTGCCCGACAAACGCTGCGAAGGGGACCTATCGTGCCGGCGCCACGCATGAGCACGACACCACTGCCCGGCATTGGTGTCCAGTACGACCTGACGGTCCGGGACCACCGCCATCTGTCGGTCGTCGCCCACCGCGACGGCTCCCGCACCTTCAACGCCTACCGGGCGGACGACCCCGACGCCTGCGCGCTGTCCCTGCACCTCAGCGGCTCGGAGGCGGCCTCCCTGGCGGACACGCTCGCCCCGAACGACCGCAGCCCCAGCCTGCTGCACACCACGGACCTCGGCCTGGTCGCCGAACGCATCCCGCTCAGCGCGGTCTCGTACTGGAACGGGCGGGTGCTCGGCGACACCCGGATCCGTACCGAGACCGGCGCCTCCGTCGTCGCTGTGCTGCGCCGCGCCGACGCGACGCCGTCCCCCACCCCCGGCTTCCGGCTGGCAGGCGGTGACACCCTGATCGTCATCGGCACCCGCGAGGGCGTGGATGCCGCCGCCGCGATCCTCGAGCGGGAGTGACCGCGTGCACTCGGCGCTCTTCCTCATCGAACTCGGTGGCATCATCCTCTGCCTCGGGCTGCTCGGCCGGATCGCGGGCCGCTACGGCTTCTCGCCCATCCCGCTCTATCTGCTCGCCGGGCTGGCCTTCGGCGAGGGCGGCCTGCTGCCGCTCGGCGCGAGCGAGGAGTTCGTCTCCTTCGGCTCCGAGATCGGCGTCGTGCTGCTGCTGCTGATGCTGGGTCTGGAGTACACCGCCACCGACCTCGTCACCAACCTCCGCACGCACTACCCGGCCGGGCTGGTCGACTTCGTCCTGAACGCTCTGCCGGGCGCGGCGGCGGCCCTGCTGCTGGGCTGGGGCCCGGTGGCGGCGGTCGTGCTCGCCGGGGTCACCTGGATCTCGTCCTCCGGCGTCATCGCCAAGGTGCTCAACGACCTCGGCCGGGTCGGCAACCGCGAGACCCCGGTGATCCTCAGCATCCTCGTCCTGGAGGATTTGGCGATGGCGGTCTATCTGCCGATCCTCACGGCCCTGCTGGCCGGGGTCGGGCTGGCCACCGGCAGCGTCACGCTGGCCATCGCGCTCGGCGCGGCGGGCCTCGTACTGTTCGTGGCCGTCCGGTACGGGCGGCTGATCTCGCGCTTCGTCTCCAGCGACGACCCTGAGAAGCTGCTGCTGGTCGTGCTCGGCCTGACCCTGCTCGTGGCGGGCATCGCGCAGCAGCTCCAGGTGTCGGCGGCGGTCGGCGCGTTCCTCGTCGGCATCGCGCTGTCCGGCGAGGTCGCCGAGGGGGCGCACACCCTGCTCAGTCCGCTGCGGGACCTCTTCGCGGCGGTCTTCTTCGTCTTCTTCGGCCTGCACACCGACCCGGCCAGCATCCCGCCGGTGATCGTGCCCGCGCTGGCCCTCGCGGTGCTCACGACCCTCACCAAGATCGCCACCGGCTACTGGGCGGCCCGCCGGGCGGGCATCGCCGAGCGGGGCCGCTGGCGGGCGGGCGGAACGCTCGTGGCCCGCGGCGAGTTCTCGATCGTCATCGCGGGGCTCGCGGT
>DOWQ01000267.1 GCA_003519485.1 Streptomyces sp.
CGTTGAACCACTTGACGGTTCCGGTAGCCATAAAGCCCTCCTTGGGCCAAAGGGTTGCCCTGCTCCAGAACCTGCAAGAAGTCTGAAAACTACAAAAGCCTACGGAGTCACATGCTCCGCAGGCTCTGTACTGCAAGGGAAACCAAACTGCAACTTGCGGCGAGCCTAGCACGCACTCTCTGTGGCGGGAAAGAGGCGAAGATCACTCGTTGGTGGGGCTTAAAAGACACCGCTTGCGCACCGTTGACCTGCGCCGGGCCGAGGCCTCCGACCCGGCGCCGGGCCCGCGCCCCGGCAGGTCTAGCCTGACGGATGTGGACAATTCTGACCGAGCTGCCAGCGCCCCAGCCGATGACGACCACCGTCGTAGCCGGCCTCGGGTCGGACACATCCAATTCCTGAACTGCCTCCCCCTCTACTGGGGCCTGGCGCGCACCGGCACCCTCCTCGACCTCGATCTGCGCAAGGACACCCCGGAGAAGCTCAGCGAGCAGCTGATCAGCGGCGAGCTCGACCTCGGCCCGATCACCCTCGTGGAGTTCCTGCGGAACGCCGGGGACCTGGTGGCGCTGCCCGACATCGCCGTCGGCTGCGACGGGCCCGTCATGTCCTGCCACATCGTGTCCCAGGTCCCGCTGGAGGAACTGGACGGCGAGCGGGTGGCGCTCGGCTCCACCTCGCGCACCTCCGTACGGCTCGCGCAGCTGCTGCTCGCCGAGCGCTACGGCATCACGCCGGACTACTACAGCTGCCCGCCCGACCTGGCCCTGATGATGCGCGAGGCGCAGGCCGCCGTGCTGATCGGCGACCCGGCGCTGCGGGCGTATCTGCACGACGCCCCGCGGTACGGCCTCGAGGTGCACGACCTCGGACAGCTGTGGAAGGAGTGGACGGGGCTGCCCTTCGTCTTCGCGGTCTGGGCGGTGCGGCGCGACTACCTCGAGCGCGAGCCGCGGATCGTGCGCGAGGTGCACGAGGCGTTCCTCGCCTCCCGCGACCTGTCGCTGCAGGAGGTCGGCAAGGTCGCCGAGCAGGCCGCCCGCTGGGAGTCCTTCGACGCGGAGGTGCTGGAGCGGTACTTCACCACGCTCGACTTCCGGTTCGGCCCGGAGCAGCTCGCGGGCGTCACCGAGTTCGCNNCCCGCCGCACCGGGCCGACGACCGGCTTCCCGGCGGACGTCCGGGTGGAGCTGCTGGCCCCCGAGCCGGTCGAGCCCCCCGCCGCGCGGAACGGCGTACGGAACGGCGCGGACGCGCCCGCCCCAGCTCCCGCCGCCGCCTCCGCGCCCCCCGGAGCGCGGGCCGGCGGGCTCTAAGCTGGCGGCACCGCGACGGAGGTGAGTCGGCGCGAGCCGAGGGGTGAACGACAGTTCCCCTTTCTTTCAGTGGATATCCAGTACCCTCAGTGAATATTTTGACGCCGTGAAGCTTTCCGAGTGGGCAGCACGCAACGGCGTGCACTACCAGACCGCGTGGACCTGGGCGAAAGAGGGCCGTATGCCGGTCCCGGTCGTCCAGACGCCGTCCGGTACATGGCTCGTGACGGAGCCCGCCCCGCAGGCCGCCGGGAGGGTCGTGGCGTACTGCCGTGTCGCGTCCGGTGACCAGAAAGCGGACCTGGAGCGCCAGGTCGCCCGGACCGTGCAGGGCGCAACGACCCAGGGGCTCGCCGTCGCTGACGTGGTGACGGAGGTTGGCTCCGGCTTGAACGGGCGCCGCCGCAAGCTGCACCGCCTCCTCGCCGACCCGGAGGTGGGGACGATCGTGGTCGAGCACCGAGACCGCCTCGCCCGGTTCGGCGTCGAGCACCTGGAAGCCGCTCTCTCGGCCACGGGACGGCGCCTGGTTGTCCTCGACCCGGCAGAGACCGCTGACGACCTCGTACGGGACATCACCGAGGTCCTGACCTCGATGTGCGCCCGTCTGTACGGCCGCCGCTCCGGAAAGAATCGCGCCGCCCGGGCCGTCGCCGTGGCCACCGGCCCGGAGGCGGGCGGATGAAGAAGTTCGAACCGCGGCCGGGCTTCACCGTCCTTGCGCACAACCTCGCGCTGGACCCGAACGCCACGGCCAACCGCCACCTGCATTCGCACGGAGGTGGGGCGCGGGCCGCCTACAACTGGGCCCTCGCGTACATCACCGCCGTGTGGTGGCAGCGGAAGGCCGAGCAGTCGTACGGCATTCCCGAGGAGCAGCTCACCGAGTGGCGGTCGTGGTCGCTGCCCTCACTGCGGAAGGCGTTCAATGAGGACAAGCGCACCAACCCGCGCTTCGCCGACTGGTGGGAGGAGAACTCCAAGGAGGCGTACAACACCGGCCTGGCAGGCGCGTCAGCGGCGTTCGACAACTACACGAAGTCCAAGAGCGGTAAGCGTAAGGGCCGCAAGATGGGCATCCCCCGCTTCAAGTCCAAGCGGAAAGCGCGCCTGGCCTGCCGGTTCACCACCGGAACGATCCGTATCGAGCCTGACGGGCGGCACGTCACCCTGCCCAGGATCGGCACGGTCCGCCTTCACGAGGACGCCTCCCACCTGCGGGCCCTCGTCGACGCCGGGCACATGCGCATCCTGTCCGCAACCGCACGTCTGGACCGGGGCCGCTGGTTCGTGTCGCTCCAGGTCGAGGAGAAGCACCGGCTGGTGAAAGTCGCCCGCCCGGACGCGACGGTCGGTATCGACCTCGGCATCAAGACCCTCGCGGTCCTCGCGGACAGCGACGGTGTCCTCAGCGAGGAACCCAACCCACGCCACCTCGACCGCGGGCAGAAGCAGCTGCGCCGCGCCAGCCGGATCGTCTCCCGTCGTCAGGGCCCCGACCGGCGCACCGGGCATCAGGCGTCGAAGCGCTGGGAGAAGGCCGATCAGGCGCGGAACAAGATCCATCACCGGGCCGCCAACCTCCGCGAGGACACCCTCCACAAGATGACGACCCGCCTCGCCTCCGAGTACGGCACGATCGTCGTCGAAGACCTCAACGTCGCCGGCATGGGCCGCAACCGGCGCCTGTCCCGCCGCGTCGCGGATGCCGCGTTCGGCGAGATCCGACGCCAGCTCACCTACAAGACCCGTCGGCGCGGCACGCGACTCGTCGTCGCCGACCGCTGGTTCCCCTCCGCGAAGACCTGCTCCCGCTGCGGTGTGGTGAAAACCAAGCTGCCCCTCAGCATGCGCGTCTTCGAGTGCGACAACTGCGGCCTGGTTCTCGACCGGGACGCCAACGCCGGACACAACCTGGTCGCCCTCGCGGCCCGCACGACAGGTACCGGAGTGGCCGGAGACCTGGACCCCGCCAAGTCGGAGTCGAAGCCCCGTGGAGCCGACCACAAGACCCGCACCACCCGCCCGCGCCGCAAGGCCGGTACGGGGCGGGAAGGTGGCACAATCACCAGCCCCCGGGCCGGGAAAGAAACGGGAGACCGTCAACAAGCCACCAGGACGCACCTCGCGCTCCGGTGACACCGTTACGGACCATTCCGGCGGAAACACCGGGATTGCTGAAATCACTTGATGATCAAAGCAACGGAGCAGGCCATGCAGCCGCTGCACGCGGACGACCCACGCACCATCGGCCCGTACCGGCTGCTGCGCCGGCTCGGCTCGGGCGGCATGGGCCGGGTCTATCTGGGGCGCAGCGCGGGCGGCCGTACGGTCGCGGTCAAGGTGGTGCACCCGCACTTCGCGGCCGACGAGCGGTTCCGGGCCCGCTTCCGGCTGGAGGTCGACTCCGCGCGCCGCGTCGGGGGCGACTGGACGGCGCCCGTCCTCGACGCCGGACCGGACGCCCCGGTGCCGTGGGTCGCCACCGGCTATGTGGCAGGCCCCGCGCTGAGCCGGGCCGTGACCGACGCGGGCCCGCTGCCCGAGCACACCGTACGGACCCTGGGCGCGGGCCTCGCCGAGGCGTTGGCCGCCGTGCACGGGCTCGGGCTGGTGCACCGCGATGTGCAGCCGTCCAATGTGCTGCTGACCGTCGACGGCCCGCGCCTCATCGACTTCGGCATCGCCCGCGC
>DOWQ01000092.1 GCA_003519485.1 Streptomyces sp.
CGCCGCGCCGCCGTCCCACCGGGCCGCCGCCATGTCGATCCGCGGCGTGCTGCTGTTGCCGCTCCGCGTCCGGCGCAGCGGGGTGCCCTCCGCGCGGTAGTGGGCGAGGGCCCGCCGCTCCTGGCCGGGCAGCGGCACCCCGTCCGCGCGGACCACCCGCCACCACGGCACGGCACCGCCGTACAGCGCCATGACGCGGCCCACCTGCCGGGGCCCGGACTCGCCGAGCCACTCGGCCACATCGCCGTACGTCATCACCCGGCCGGGGGGAATCAGCTCGGCGGTCGCCAGCACCCGCTCCGCGTACTCCGGCAGTTCCCCGGGGCCGCCCGGGGCGCTCTCACCGCTCATCCGGCCCATCCTGCACCACACCACCGACATCCCCGCCCGCCGTCACGGTCCGTGACCGGTCCCTTTCCGGGGGCGCACGTTCCGCTTCCCGCGCCCCCGAAATGCACCCTGATGCCCCCTTGCAGACCTCGCCCGTGCCACCATCTTCCGGGCGGTGACTGGTGATACGTGATCAACGAGAGACGACAGGGCAGCAGAGTGCCCCGGACCCCGACGGGGCCGGCACCTCTGACGCTCCGTCGCGCCCGGACGGCGCGGAGATCCGTGCCGACCAGGTCTCGGGGGACGAACCGCTGCTGGCCGCGCGGGTGCACCGGCCCTCCGACCTGGTACGACTGCTGCTCGGCATCCTCGGCGTCGCGGTGGTCCTCGCCATCGCGACCTTCGCGCACGGCACCACCGAGGGCCTCGAGGACGACATCGGGAAGGGCACCGGCCGGGCGCCGACCCTGCTGATCAACTTCGCCGGCCTGGCGTCCAGCGTCGCGGTGCTGATCGTGCCGGTCGCCTTCGCCATCGAGCGGCTGATCAAACGCGACGGCCTGCGGATCGCCGACGGCGTGCTCGCCGCCGTCCTCGCCCACGGGGTCTCGCTCACCACCGACCTGTGGGTGGCCGAGTCGGCGCCGGGCTCCATCCGCGACGCGCTCACCCAGCAGGCGCCGAACGGCTCGATCACCGACCCCGTGCACGGCTATCTCGCGCCCGTCATCGCCTATATGACGGCGGTCGGGATGGCCCGCCGCCCGCGCTGGCGGGTGGTGCTCTGGTTCGTTCTGGTGCTCGATTCGTTCGCGGTGCTCGTCGGCGGCTTCTCGACCCCGTTCTCGATCATCATCACCGTGCTGATCGGCTGGACCGTGGCGTACGGCACCCTCTACGCCGTCGGCTCACCGAACGTACGGCCGACCGGCCAGCATCTCCTCGCCGGCCTGCGCCGGGTCGGCTTCGCCCCCGTCAGCGCCCTGCGCACCGAGGAGGAACTGGACGCCGAACGCCAGGACCGGGGCCGGCACTACCTCGTCGACCTGGAGGACGGCCCACCCCTCGACGTCACCGTCGTGGACCGCGAACAACAGGCGCAGGGCTTCTTCTACCGGGTGTGGCGCCGGCTCGCCCTGCGCGGCATCACCCAGCGCCGCAGCCTCCAGTCGCTGCGTCAGGCCCTCGAACAGGAGGCCCTGCTCGCGTACGCCGCCATCGCCGCCGGCGCCAACGCGCCCAAGCTGATCGCCACCTCCGAACTCGGCCCGGACGCCGTGATGCTCGTCTACGAGCACACCGGCGGCCGCAGCCTGGACACGCTGCCGGACGAGGCGCTCACCGACGAGCTGCTGCGCAGCACCTGGCGCCAGGTGCACGCCCTCCAGTCGCGGCGCATCGCGCACCGCCGGCTCGTCGGCGACGCGATTCTGGTCGACCATTCCGGCGCGGTGGTGCTGACGGACCTGCGCGGCGGCGAGATCGCGGCGAGCGACCTGGTGCTGCGGATGGACGTCGCCCAGCTGCTCACCACCCTCGGCCTGCGGGTCGGCGCCGAGCGTTCGGTGGCCGCCGCCGTCGACGTGCTCGGCCCGGAAGCCGTCGCCGACAGCCTGCCGCTGCTCCAGCCGATCGCGCTCAGCCGCACGACCCGGGCGGAGCTGCGCCGGCTCGCCAAGCAGCGGGCGCAGCGGGAGCGCGACGCCGTGGTGGAGGCCAGCCGGGCGGGCAAGGGCCCGGCCGGCGACGGCTCGCACGCCGTGCTGCCGCACCGCAGGACCGTACGGGCCGAGAAGAAGGCCGTGGACGAGGCCATCGAGGAGGCCCGCGAGGAGGACATGCTGGCGCAGATCCGCCGGCAGATGCTGCTGATCCGGCCGCAGGCCCCGGTCGAGCCGGCCCGGCTGGAGCGGATCAGACCGCGCACGCTCGTCACCTTCATCGCGGGCGCCTTCGCGACGTACTTCCTGCTCTCCCAGCTGACCCACGTCAGCTTCCATGACGTCATCAACGAGGCGCGGTGGGGCTGGGTCGCGACCGCGATGCTGTTCGCCGCGCTGAGCTATCTGGGCGCCGCACTCAACCTGCTGGGCTTCGTCTCCGAGAAGGTCTCCTTCGTCCGTACGGTGCTGGCGCAGATCGCCGGGTCGTTCGTGAAGCTGGTCGCCCCGGCGGCCGTCGGCGGCGTCGCGCTCAACACCCGCTTCCTGCAGCGCTCCGGCGTACGGCCGGGACTCGCGGTGGCGAGCGTCGGCGCCTCGCAGCTCGTCGGCCTGGGCCTGCACATCCTGCTGCTGCTGACCTTCGGCTATCTCACCGGGACCGAGCGCACCCCGTCGCTGTCGCCGTCCCGCACGGTGATCGCCGGGCTGCTTACCGTCGCGGTGCTGGTGCTGATAGTGACCGCGGTGCCGGTGCTGCGGAAGTTCATCTCCACCCGGGTGCGGTCGCTCTTCGCCGGCGTGGTGCCGCGGATGCTGGACATCATGCAGCGCCCGCGGAAGCTCCTCACCGGGATCGGCGGAACGCTGCTGATGCAGCTGGCCTTCGTCATGTGCCTGGACGCCTCGATCCGGGCGTTCGGCGGCGAGCTGAGCTACGCGAGCATCGCCGTGGTCTTCCTCGCCGGCAACGCGCTGGGGTCTGCCGCCCCGACGCCCGGCGGTGTCGGCGCCGTGGAGGCCGCGCTGGCCTTCGGTCTGATCGCGGCGGGGCTGCCGAAGGAGATCGCCACCCCCGCCGTGCTGCTCTTCCGGCTGATGACCTTCTGGCTGCCCGTGCTGCCGGGGTGGCTGTCCTTCAGCCACCTCACCCGCAAGGGCGCGATCTAGGTCTGCTGTACGGGGAACGCCGGCCGCGCTCCCGCGCTGTCCAGCCGCACAGCCGCACAGCCGCACAGCCGCAGTTGCCAGCCGTGAAGGCCGTTTACCTTGCGTTTGCGAGCCTCTGCGCCGTAGATTCCCGTACATGCGGTCCTACACCATCGGCCGGGCGGCGCGGCTGCTCGGCGTCAGCCCGGACACCGTCCGCCGCTGGGCGGACTCCGGCCGGCTGCCGACCCGCCGTGAAGACACCGGCAAGCGGTTGATCGACGGCACCGATCTGGCCGCCTTCTCGGCCGCCCTGGCCGCCGAGGCGCACGCGGGCGACGGCGAGGAGGAGCCGTACACGAGTGCGCGCAACGCTTTCCCGGGGATCATCACCGCGGTGCGCACCGGCGACGTCGCCGCGCAGGTGGAGGTGCAGGCCGGTCCGCACCGTCTGGTGTCGCTGCTCACCCGGGAGGCCGTCGAGGAGCTGGGGCTGGCCGTCGGCATGGAGGCCGTGGCCCGCGTGAAGTCGACCAACGTCCACATCGACCGCGTCTGACCTCCGCGCCGACTGGAGAGCCGATGTCCCGCACCGCCCCCACCCGTCGCACAGCCGTGCGCCGCGCCGCGCCGGCCGCGCTCGCAGCGGCCCTGCTCCTCGCTGTCACCGCCGCCTGCGGCGGCTCCGGCGGTCCGGCGGCGGGCGGGGAGCGCACGACACTGACCGTGCTGGCCGCGTCGTCGCTCACCGATGTGTTCGAGCGGGCGGGCGCCGCGTACGAGAAGGCGCACCCGGACACCGAGGTTCGATTCTCCTTCGCCGGCTCCCAGGAGCTGGTCTCCCAGGTGCGGCAGGGGCTGCCCGCCGACGCGGTCGTCACGGCCGACTCGGCGAGCATGGAAGCCCTGGCGGAGAGCACCGGGACGCCGTCCGTCATCGCCCGGAACCGGCTCGCCATCGTGACGCCGGAGGGGAACCCGAAGCGGATCGAGAACCTCACCGACCTCGGCGGCAGCGGGCTGAAGGTCGTGCTCGCCGCGCCCGGGGTGCCGGCCGGCCGCTACAGCGAACGCGTGCTCGACCGGGCCGGCGTCGAGGTCGAACCGGCCTCGCTGGAGCCGAACGTACGCGCGGTGCTCAGCAAGGTCAGGCTGGGCGAGGCCGACGCCGGTCTCGTCTACCGTACGGACGCCGCGACCGCGCGGGGCGAGGTCTCGACCGTCGACGTGCCCGACGCGCAGAACGCCGTGGCGTCCTATCCGGCCGCCGCGCTGAACGCCTCCCGCCACCCCGCGGAAGCGGCCGGCTTCGTGCGCTGGCTCGGCTCGGGGACTGCACAGGAACTGCTGCGCGACGCGGGATTCCAGCAGCAGTGAGCACGGACCGGCCGGGGAAGCGGCACACCGAGCGGGACCGCGCGGAGGAAACGCGCGGGACGCCGGGAGCGCGCGCGACGCCGAAAGCGGGCGGCGTGCCCGGATCACGCGGCGCGCGCGGCGCGCTTCAG
>DOWQ01000493.1 GCA_003519485.1 Streptomyces sp.
GTGCGTGCGGCGGGAGGTCCGGGTGGCCCGCCCAGGTGCTCCGCGTCCCGCCCGGGCGTCCGGGCTAGGCCGTGGGCCAGGCGTCGGCCAGCAGCCGGCGGGTGTCGGCCAGGAGCTGCGGCAGCACCTTCGTATGGCCGACGACCGGCATGAAGTTGGTGTCGCCGCCCCAGCGCGGGACGACGTGCTGGTGCAGGTGCGCGGCGATGCCCGCGCCCGCCGCGCCGCCCTGGTTGATGCCGATGTTGAAGCCGTGCGCGCCGGAGGCGGTGCGCAGGGCCGTCATCGCCTGCTTGGTGAGCGCGGCGAGCTCGGCGGTCTCGGCGTCGTCCAGCTCGGTGTAGTCGGCGACGTGCCGGAAGGGGACGACCATCAAGTGGCCGCCGTTGTACGGGTACAGATTGAGGACCGCGTAGACGTGATCGCCGCGGGCGATGATCAGCCCGTCCTCGTCCGACTTGTCCGGAATCACGCAGAACGGACAGCCGTCGGCGGACCCCGGCCCGGTCGGCTTGTTCTCGCCCTGGATGTACGCCATCCGGTGGGGAGTCCACAGGCGCTGGAACGCGTCCGGGGCGCCGACTCCGATCTGCTGCTCCGGCTCACTCGTCATGCGGGCCAGCATATTCGCCCGCGCCGAGCGGTGAAGGGGCGGCTCCCGGTGGAGCCGCCCCCGCTCGCCGTCACACCTGCACGCGGCGCTCCACCACATCGGCGATCTTCGCCAGCGCATGCTCCCGCGGGACGCCGTTCTCCTGCGAGCCGTCGCGGTAGCGGAAGGAGACCGTGCCCGCGTTCATGTCGTCGTCACCGACGATGACCATGAACGGGACCTTCTGCTTCTGCTGGTTCCGGATCTTCTTCTGCATCCGGTCCGAGGAGGCGTCCACCTCGAAGCGGAGGCCCTTCTCCTTGGCCTCGGCGGCGAACTCCTGGAGGTACGGCACATGCGCGTCGCCCACCGGGATGCCGACCGCCTGCACCGGCGCCAGCCACGGCGGCATGGCGCCCGCGTAGTGCTCCAGGAGCACCGCGAAGAACCGCTCGATGGAGCCGAACAGCGCGCGGTGGATCATGACCGGGCGCTGCTTGGAGCCGTCCGGCGCGGTGTACTCCAGGTCGAAGCGCTCGGGCAGGTTGAAGTCGACCTGGATGGTCGACAGCTGCCAGGTCCGGCCGATGGCGTCCTTCGCCTGTACGGAGATCTTGGGCCCGTAGAAGGCGGCGCCGCCCGGGTCCATGACCAGCTCGAGGCCCTGCTTCTCCGCGGCCCCGCGCAGCGTCTCGGTGGCCTCGGCCCAGTTCTCGTCCGAGCCGATGAACTTCTCCGGGTCCTTGGTGGACAGCTCCAGGTAGAAGTCCTCCAGGCCGTAGTCGCGCAGCAGGTTGAGGACGAAGGTGAGCAGACTGTCCAGCTCGTCCGCCATCTGCTCCTTGGTGCAGTAGATGTGCGCGTCGTCCTGGGTGAAGCCGCGGGCGCGGGTCAGCCCGTGCACGACGCCCGACTTCTCGTAGCGGTAGACCGTCCCGAACTCGAAGAGCCTGAGCGGCAGTTCACGGTACGAGCGGCCCCGCGCGTCGAAGATAAGGTTGTGCATGGGGCAGTTCATGGGCTTGAGGTAGTAGTCCACGCCCTCGTCGAGCTGCATGGGCGGGTACATGCCCTCGGCGTACCAGTCCAGGTGCCCGGAGGTCTCGAAGAGGGCCGCCTTGGTGGCGTGCGGGGTGTAGACGAACTCGTAGTCCGCCTCCTCGTGCCGCTTGCGGCTGTAGTCCTCCATGGTGCGGCGGATGATGCCGCCCTTGGGATGGAAGACGGCCAGGCCGGAGCCGATCTGCTCGGGGATCGAGAAGAGGTCCAGCTCGGAGCCGAGCTTGCGGTGGTCGCGCTTCTCGGCCTCGGCGAGGAACTCCAGGTGCGCCTTCAGCTCGTCCTTCGTGGGCCAGGCGGTGCCGTAGATGCGCTGGAGCATCGGGTTCTTCTCGCTGCCGCGCCAGTACGCGGCGGCGT
This sequence comes from Streptomyces sp., assembly GCA_003519485.1. Lineage (GTDB taxonomy): Bacteria > Actinomycetota > Actinomycetes > Streptomycetales > Streptomycetaceae > Streptomyces. Next base: position 2,012 of record DOWQ01000493.1, read on the forward strand.
TGCGCATCAGCTTGAACGCCGGGATGTTCCGGGTGGTGGGCAGGTGCGGGCCTCGGCAGAGGTCCTTCCAGCACAGCTCGCCGGTCTTCGGGTCGAGGTTGTCGTAGATGGTCAGCTCGCCGGCGCCGACCTCGACGTCCGCGCCCTCGCCGGCGGTGGCCGAGGAGCCCTTGAGACCGATCAGCTCCAGCTTGTACGGCTCGGCGGCCAGCTCCTCGCGGGCGGCCTCGTCGCTGACCACCCGGCGGGAGAAGCGCTGGCCGCGCTTCTGGATCTCCTGCATCTTCTTCTCGACGGCCTTGAGGTCGTCGGGGGTGAAGGGGCGCTCCATGTCGAAGTCGTAGTAGAAGCCGTCCTTGACCGGCGGGCCGATGCCGAGCTTGGCCTCCGGGAAGAGCTCCTGCACGGCCTGCGCCATGACGTGCGCGGTGGAGTGCCGCAGGATGTTCAGGCCGTCGGCGGAGGAGATCAGGACCGGCTCCACCTCGTCGCCGTCGGCGACCTCGTGGGCCAGGTCCCGGAGCTCGCCGGCGACTCGGGCGGCGACGACGGAGCGGTCGCCGCTGAAGAGATCGGCTGCCGTGGTGCCCGTCGTCACCACACGCTCTTCCCGCTCGGAATCGCGATGGATGGACACACGGACGTCTGACACCGGTCTCTCCTGACTCATGGGGGCGCGCGGCAGTGGTCACTGCGCAGCTGAATCGTACCGAGCCCGGTGGCCCCGCCGCGAAACGGTTTGCCCGGACGGTACGGAACGGACCCGCCCGGGCCCGGGCCGAGCGCCGTTCACGCGCCGGATCGGTCGCCGGACCGGGCTTCGGTGGGACGCCGGATCAGCCGAGGGCAGGCACCGGCCGGTGCACCGATCGAGCACCTGCCGCCCGTCGACCGGCGCCGGGTCAGGCGTCGTACGGCACCTCGGGGCCGGATCCCTCCTGGAAGAGACCGAGGTGTTCGTGGAGCGATTTCAGCAGCCGGTCCCGCTCCGCGGTGTCGACCTGGACGGGGACGACTTCCGTGGCGCCCGTCACCCGGCGGAAGCCGCCGCGGCTCTCCAGCCGCCCGCTGACCCGGACCGGCAGGCCGACCAGATGCGCGTGCCCGGCGATCCGGTACGCGTCCTCGTCGAGCGACACCCGCACCTGCGGCACGTCCGCCCCGGCGAGCACCCGCAGCCGTACGGTGCCGGGCCCGCTCGGCGCCGAGCGGCGCATCCGCACCACCTGGCCGGTGAGCCGCACCGGCACGGAGGGCTCGTCGCGCAGGTAGCGCACGCCGGCCTCACGC
>DOWQ01000644.1:0-158 GCA_003519485.1 Streptomyces sp.
GAGCGGGGCGCCGACCGGTTCCGCGGCATGGACCTGCTGGCCGCGCTGGTGGCGGACCGGGAGGGCCGGGCCTGCGAGGTGCTGCGCCGGGCCGGGATCGACACCGGGCGGCTGCTGGCGGGTCTGGAAGGCGGCGAAGGGGCCTGAACTCGCACCGC
>DOWQ01000644.1:184-2627 GCA_003519485.1 Streptomyces sp.
CGGCTGACATGATGACCCGATGCAGGTGTCTCGGAGGAGAAGCGCCGGCCTGGGTCTCGCCCTGGCCTCGGCGTTCGCGTTCGGATGTTCGGGTGTCGCGGCCAAGCCGCTGATCGAGGCGGGCATCGACCCGTTGGAGATGGTGTGGCTGCGTGTCGCGGGCGCCGCCCTCGTCATGCTTCCGCTGGCCTGGCGGCACCGCGGACTGGTCCGCCGCCGGCCCGCGCTGCTCGCCGGCTTCGGCCTGCTCGCCGTCGCGGGCGTACAGGCTTTCTACTTCGCATCCATCTCGCGCATCCCGGTCGGCGTCGCCCTGCTCGTCGAGTACCTCGCCCCGGCGCTGGTGCTCGGCTGGGTCCGGTTCGTGCAGCGGCGGCGCGTCACCCGCGGGGCGGCGGCCGGTGTCGTGCTCGCCGTCGCCGGGCTGGCCTGTGTGGTGGAGGTCTGGTCCGGACTGAGCTTCGACGCGATCGGGCTGACCCTCGCGCTCGGCGCGGCCTGCTGCCAGGTCGGCTACTTCGTCCTGTCCGACCACGGCAGCGGCGGTGACGACCCGGTCGACCCGGTCGGCGTCATCGCTTACGGCCTGCTGGTCGGCGCCGCCGTGCTGACCGTTATCGCCCGGCCGTGGCGGATGGACTGGGTCGTGCTCGCCGGCGGCGCGGAGATGGACGGCACGGTCGTGCCCGCCGTCGCGCTGCTCGGCTGGGTCGTGCTCGTCTCCACCGTCCTCGCCTATCTGACCGGCGTGGTGGCCGTGCGGCGGCTGACACCCCAGGTCGCCGGGGTGGTGGCGTGCCTGGAGGCGGTCGTGGCCACCGTCCTGGCGTGGGTGCTGTTGGGCGAACACCTGTCCGCGCCGCAGCTCGTGGGCGGCGCGATGGTGCTCGCGGGCGCGTTCATCGCGCAGAGCTCGACCCCGAAGGCCGACGCGGGGGAGGTGGCCAGTGCCGTACCGCCCGCCGGACCGGTGTCCGCCGTCGGGTCGGGAACGGCTGCCGTGCCGGGGGCGGGGCCCGGGGACACCGGCCCGGACGCGGCTCCGTAGAGTGCCAGCCATGCGTGCGACTGCTCTCGTGCTGCCGCCTCCCGCAGTCTGAGGCGGGCGGCCGCGCTCGGAAATCCGGGCCCGGGCATTACCGGGGCCCGTCGTCGCTGTCCGCAGAGCGAGGCCGGTGACCCCGCCGGGGCGGCGGCCGCGCTGCTCTACCGCGCCAGCGACCTCGGCCCTCTCGCGTTCTCCTTCTGGCGCTACATCGGCGGACTCGTCCTGATGCTCGCGGTGCTGGGCGTCCGGGCCGCGTGGCCGGCACGGGTGCCGCGCCCCGGACCGGCCATCGCGGAGCCGCGTCGCCGGCGCGTTCTGCGCATCACCGCCACGGGGCTCGGCCTGACGGTTTTTCAGACGGCTTACTTCGCCGCCGTGCAGGAGACGGGTCTCGCCGTGGCCACGGTCGTCACCCTCGGCGCGGGCCCGGTGCTGATCACGCTCGGCGCGCGGCTGACCATGGGGGAGCGGCTCGGCCGCGGCGGGCTCGTCGCGGTGACCGGGGCCCTGGCCGGGCTGGCGGTGCTGGTCCTCGGCAGCGGCGGCGGCACGGTACGCCCGGCAGGCACCGCCCTCGCGCTCCTGGCCGCGTCCGGGTACGCGGCCATCACCCTGCTCACCCGCCGGCTGGGCCGCGACGGGGGCGGCGCCGATCCGTTCTCCACGACGACGTGGGCGTTCGTGGTCGGCGCGGTCTGCCTGCTGCCGGCGGCCGCGGCCGAAGGACTGCTGCCGCACTCCGGCGACCCCGTCCGCATTCTGCTCCTGCTCGCCTACATGGCGGCCGTGCCGACGGCGCTGGCGTACGCGCTGTACTTCGCCGGAGCCGCGGTGGTCCGCGCCGCGACCGCGTCGGTGATCATGCTGATCGAGCCGGTGAGCGCGGCGGTGATCGCCGTGACGCTGCTCGGCGAGCGGCTCACCGGCGCGATGGTCCTGGGAACTGTGCTGCTGCTGATGGCGGTGACCGGCTTGGCGGTCGGGGAGGCACGCACCGGGGGACCGGCCCGGAGGCCGGGCCCCGTCCGGACCTCCGAGCCGTCAACGCCCGGCTGACAGGCTGACAGGCGGGAGGCGGGGAGCGTACGGCCCGCGGCCGGCTGCTCATCGCCCGTCCGTCCGCCCCGTCGGCCCGTGCCTCTGAGCGCCCGCCGGTTCGTCCGCTCGTCAGTTCGGGGCGAGATACCCCGGCACCGCGATCGCCGGATCCAGGTCCGCAGCCGGGATAGGTGTGCCGCGGTGAGTGGAGACCGGCACGATGCCGGTCCAGTACGGCAGCGCGATGTCCTCCGGCTCGTCGCTCGGGTCGCCCGTGCGGACCTTGGCGGAGACCTCCTCGAGGTCGAGGGAGATGACGGCTGTCGCCGCGAGTTCCTTGGCGTTCGCCCGGCGTGA
>DOWQ01000314.1 GCA_003519485.1 Streptomyces sp.
CGCCCCGGACGGCTCCGGCGCCCCCGCCGACGCCCCGGAGGCCGCCGCCCCCGCCACCACGGAGGCCGTCGGCCTGTCGCTGGCCAAGCTGGCCGCACGCATCCGGGCGACCCCGCCGACGATCGAGCCGGTACGGGACGGCGCCGCCGAACTCCTCTCGGTCAGCGACCTCGCCATCCGCTTCCCGGACCGCTACGGCGACGTCCAGGTCGTCGACGGCATCTCCTTCACCGTCCGNNGGCCTCGTCGGCGAGTCCGGCTGCGGCAAGAGCATCACCAGCCTCGCGATCATGGGGCTGCTGGCCCGTAACGCCGAGGTCGGCGGACGGATCGACTACCGCGGCAGCAATCTGCTGGAGATGGCCGCGAAGCAGCGGCGCGCCCTCGCCGGGCCCGAGATCGCCATGGTCTACCAGGACGCCCTGTCCTCGCTCAACCCCTCGGTGCTCGTCGGCAGGCAGCTGAGGCAGCTCACCTCCCGCGGCGGCACCAAGACCCCCGCAGAGCTGCTGGAACTGGTCGGCCTGTCACCGGAACGCACCCTGCGCAGCTACCCGCACGAGCTGTCCGGCGGCCAGCAGCAGCGGGTACTCATCGCCATGGCCCTCTCCCGCAGCCCGCGGCTGCTGATCGCCGACGAGCCGACCACCGCGCTGGACGTCACGGTGCAGGCCCAGGTCGTCGAACTGCTGGTACGGCTGCGCGAAGAACTCGGCTTCGCCATGGTGCTGGTCTCGCACGACCTGGCCCTGGTCGGCGACCTCTCGCACCGCGTCGCCGTCATGTACGGCGGCCAGCTCGCCGAGGTCGGCGACACCCGGTCGGTGCTGACCGACCCGGCCCACCACTACAGCCGCGGACTGCTCGGTTCCGTGGTCTCCCTGGAGGCCGGCACCGAACGGCTGCACCAGATCCCCGGCGTGGTCCCCGCCCCCAGGGGCTTCGGCGCGGGCTGCCGCTTCGCGTCGCGCTGCGCCGCCGCCACCGAGCTGTGCCGTACCACCCCGCCCGTCCTCACCGGCCGCGGCGCCAAGGAAGACCACGGCTTCGCCTGCCACCACCCGGCGAAGACCGCGCAGTTGGAGGGAAGCAGCCGATGATCCGGCTCGACCACGTACACGTACGGCACCGCGCGCGCAGCGGCGGAGTGTTCCGCCGCGACTCCGTGCACGCCCTGACGGACACCTCCCTGGAGGTCCGCAAGGGCGAGATCGTCGGCCTTGTCGGCGAGTCCGGCTGCGGGAAGTCCACCCTCGCTCGAGTCCTGACGGGACTGCAGAAGCCCACCGAGGGCGAGGTGCTGTTCCGCGGCGAGGACCTCTGGCGGATGCCGGCGGCGCGCCGGCGCAGCGAGTTCGGCTCGTCGGTCGGCGTCGTCTTCCAGGACCCGTCCACGGCGCTCAATCCGCGGCTCACAGTCCGCCAGATCCTGCGGGACCCGCTCGATGTGCACCGCCGCGGCGACGAGGGGCAGCGCGAGCGGCGCGTCGAGGAACTCCTCGACCTGGTCGGCCTGCCGGGCCACACCCTGGCCGCGCTGCCCGGCCGGCTCTCCGGCGGCCAGCGGCAGCGCGTCGCCATCGCCCGCGCACTCGCCCTCGAACCCGAGCTGATCGTCGCCGACGAGCCCACCAGCGCCCTCGACGTCTCGGTCCGCGCGCAGGTGCTGAACCTGCTCGTCGACCTGCGGGCCCGGCTCGGCCTCGGCATGGTCCTCATCTCGCACGACATCCAGACCGTGCGCTACCTCGCCGACCGGCTCGCCGTGCTCTACCTCGGCCGCATCGTCGAGGAGGGGCGCGCCGCGGACATCGCGGCGGCGCCCGCGCACCCGTACACCGAGGCGCTGTTCTCCGCCACGCCCAGCCTGCTGGAGCACACGGAGCGCATCGTGCTCACCGGCCCCGTCCCGTCGGCGACCAACCCGCCCCCCGGCTGCCCCTTCAGCACCCGCTGCTGGAGGGCCGACGCCGACTGCGCCACGGCCTTCCCCGCGCCGTCGTACGGCGAGGGCGAGCACCGCTGGCACTGCGTACACCCCCAGATCCCCGCCCATCCCGCAAGGAGCACGTCGTGAACGCCCCCACCCCCCGTTTCTCCGGGGTCATCCCGCCCGTCGTCACCCCCCTCACCGCCACCGGCGAGATCGACAGGGCATCGCTCGAGCGCGTCGTCGAGTTCCTGATCGACGGGGGAGTGACGGGGCTGTTCGCGCTGGGCAGCTCCGGCGAGACGGCCTACCTCACCCCGGAGCAGCAGGACACGGTCATCGAGACCGTCGTCGGTGCGGCGGGCGGCCAGGTCCCGGTCATCACCGGAGCCATCGAGACCACCACCAACCGCGCCATCGAGCGGGTCCGGGCCGCGGTCAAGCTCGGCGCCGACGCCGTGGTGGCGACCGCCCCGTACTACACCCGCACGGATGACACCGAGATCGACCGGCACTTCCGGCAGATCGCGCAGGCCGCCGAGGTGCCGCTGCTGGCCTACGACGTCCCGGTCTGCGTCCACAGCAAGCTGAGCCCCGCGCTGCTCCTCTCGCTGGCCGCCGACGGCGTACTGGCCGGCGTCAAGGACTCCAGCGCCGACGACGTCTCCTTCCGCCGGCTGTGCCTGGGCGCGGCCGACCTGCCCGGGTTCGCCCTGCTGACCGGCCACGAGGTCGTCGTCGACTCCGCGATGCTCGGCGGTGCCCACGGCGTCGTCCCCGGGCTCGGCAACGTCGACCCGCACGGCTACCGGCGGCTGTACGACGCCGCGGTGCGCGGCGACTGGACGGCGGCGAAGGCCGAACAGGACCGGCTCGCCCGGCTCTTCGAGATCGTGTTCCAGGCCGACTCCGCCACGGCCTCGGCCACCGCCGGCGGTCTCGGCTCCTTCAAGACGGCCCTGATGCTGCGCGGCATCATCGCCACAAACGTCGTCAGCCCGCCCATGCGAGCCCTGAACGAGACGGAGACGGCGGCGATCCGCACCCTCCTCGAACAGGCAGGCCTTCTGTGACCGTGGTCGCGGGCGTCGACATCGGCGGCACCAAGATCGCGGCCGGGCTGGTGTCGGAGAGCGGCCGGCTGCTGCGCAGCAGCGCCGTAGCCACCCCGGCCGACGCGGGACCGGTGGCGGTCGTGGACGCCGCCGCGAAGGCCGTCACCGAGCTCGGCGGGCCCGTGGCCGCGGTCGGCGTCGGCAGCGCGGGCGTCGTCGACCCGGTGTCGGG
>DOWQ01000312.1 GCA_003519485.1 Streptomyces sp.
GGCTTCGGGCCGAAGCCGTACGGTTCCTCGGTTCCGGACCAGGGGATCGGCACCCGGCAGCCGTCGCGCAGCCCGTCCTGGCCGTCGGAGCGGAGGAAGGACGGATCCTGGCGGACGGTGTCGGGCAGGTCGGTGACCTCGGGCAGGCCGAGCTCCTCGCCCTGGTAGATGTACGCCGAGCCGGGCAGCGCGAGCATCAGCAGGGCGGCGGCCCGGGCGCGCCGCAGCCCCTGCTCCGGATCGTCCGGCGCGTAGCGGGTGGAGTGCCGGACCACGTCGTGGTTGGAGAGCACCCAGGTCGTGGCGGCGCCCACGGAGCCGGTCGCGCGGAGCGACTCGTCGATGACGGCTCGCAGCTCGCCCGCGTCCCACGGGCTGCGGAGGAACTGGAAGTTGAACGCCTGGTGCATCTCGTCGGGGCGTACGTACAGCGCGAGCCGCTCGGAGGTCGGCGCCCACGCCTCGGCGACGCCGATCCGCTCGCCGTCGTAGGAGTCCAGCAGCCGGCGCCAGTGCCGGTGGATCTCGTGGACGCCGTCCTGGTCGAAGAAGGGCAGCCGCTGGGTGCCGATGAGCCGGGCCTGCTGCCCGTGGCCGATGTCCGGCAGCCCCTCGGCCTTGACCATGCCGTGGGCGACGTCGACGCGGAAGCCGTCGACGCCGAGGCCGAGCCAGAAGCGGAGGATGGCGTCGAACTCGCGGCGGACCTCGGCGTCGTCCCAGTCGAGGTCGGGCTGCTCGGGGGCGAAGAGGTGGAGGTACCACTCGCCGGGGGTGCCGTCCGGGTTCTCCGTACGGGTCCAGGCGGGGCCGCCGAAGACGGACTCCCAGTCGTTCGGCGGCAGCTCGCCGGCCGGGCCGCGGCCCGGCCGGAAGAGGTAGCGGGCGCGGGCGGGGGAGCCGGGGCCCTCGTGGAGCGCCTGCCGGAACCACTCGTGCCGGTCGGAGGTGTGGTTGGGGACGACGTCCATGATCACGCGCAGACCCAGCCGGTGGGCGGTGCGGAGCAGAGCGCGGGCGTCGTCGAGGTCGCCGAAGAGCGGGTCGACGGTGCGGTAGTCGGCGACGTCGTAGCCGCCGTCGGCCTGCGGAGAGGCGTAGAAGGGGGTGAGCCAGACGGCGTCCACGCCGAGCCGGGCGAGATGCGGCAGCCGCTCACGGGCGCCGCGCAGGTCGCCGACGCCGTCGCCGTCGCCGTCGGCGAAGGAACGGACGTAGATCTGGTAGATCACGGCGTCGCGCCACCAGCCGGGGCCGCGGACCCGGCCGGAGCCCTCCGCGGGGCGGCCGGGGAGAGCGTCCCGGACCGCGGCGCGGTCCCGGTCGTGGAGTGCGGGCGTGAGCTCCTGGGTCATTCGTCGGTCCATTCGGTAGGCGGCCGGGTGACGCGGCACGGACACAGTGAGGACAACGCGGGGAGGCTCCCCTGGTGACGCCTGGAACGTAACAGCTCTGCAATCACTTGCGAAGGTCTTTGCATGTTCTTGCAAGGATGACCGAAAGCTCCTGGCCAGTGCTGTCAAGGGCTGCGGTGGCTACGAGGCGGACACCTGGATGTAACGATCCGGCGGCCTTGCAGAAATTTACCGCAAGCTCTTTCGAACGCTTTGCATCACTGTTACGTTCCTGGACAACCCGGCGCCGCGACGGCGCGGTCGGCAGGAGGCCCCCGGTCTCGGCCATCTCGGGATATCGACAGGAGTTCACAATGCGGCGTGGCATAGCGGCCACCGCGCTGGTCGCAACCCTCTCTCTGGCGGCGACGGCGTGTGGCGGGGACAGCGGCAGCGGGAGCACGGAGGACAGGGGCTCGGGCGAGCTCTCGGGCACCGTGACCTACTGGGACACCTCCAACGACGCCGAGAAGGCGACGTACCGGAAGCTCGCCGAGGGCTTCGAGAAGAAGCACCCGAAGGTCGACGTCAAGTACGTCAGCGTGCCCTTCGGCGAGGCGAACGCCAAGTTCAAGAACGCCGCGGGCGGCAACTCCGGCGCCCCCGACGTGATGCGTACCGAGGTCGCCTGGGTCGCGGACTTCGCCAACCTCGGCTACCTGGCCCCGCTGGACGGCACCGCCGCGCTGGACGACGAGTCGGACTACCTCGAGCAGGCGGTGGGCAGCACCGAGTTCGAGGGCAAGACCTACGCCGTGCCGCAGGTGATCGACACCCTCGGCCTCTTCTACAACAAGAAGATCCTCGCCGAGGCCGGCGTCGAGGTGCCCAAGACCTTCCAGGAGCTGGCGGACTCGGCCGGGAAGATCAAGGACAAGACCGGGGCCACAGCGCTCTACCTCCGCGGCGACGACCCGTACTTCTTCCTCCCGTACCTCTACGGCGAGGGCGGCGACATGGTCGACGACCAGGCCCAGGAGATCCTGATCGACGACCCGGAGGCGGTCGCGGCCTTCGGGGCGATCAAGAAGCTGGTCGACTCCGGCGCGGCCGTCACCGACGCCACGGACGGCTACAACAACCAGCTCAAGGCCCTCAAGGACGGCGACGTCGCGATGGCGATCGACGGCCCCTGGAGCATCGAGGGCGTCCGGGCCGGCAAGGAGTTCAAGGACAAGGACAACCTCGGCGTCGCCCCGGTCCCGGCCGGCGGCGAGCGCGCGGGTTCCCCGCAGGGCGGCTGGAACCTCTCCGTCTACGCCGGCAGCGCGAACCTCGACGCCTCCTACGAGTTCGCCAAGTACATGAGCTCCGCCGAGATCCAGCAGCAGACCACCGAGAAGCTGAGCCTGCTGCCCACCCGCACCTCGGTCTACGAGGTCGACTCGGTGAAGAACAACGAGATGGTGCAGTTCTTCAAGCCGGCCGTCGACAAGGCCGTGCAGCGCCCCTGGATCGCCGAGGGCAACTCGCTCTTCGAGCCGCTCAAGGTCCAGATGAACAAGGTCCTCACCGGCGACTCCTCGCCGAAGGAGGCCGCCGGGGCCGCCGGGGACGAATACCGCAAGCTCCTCAAGGGCTACAAGTAGGACGTACGGAAGAGGTTGAACCGACCCATGGCTGTCGACACCGGCCAGTCGGTGACGAAGGCCGCGGGCGCCGAGGGCGCCCGCGGCCGGGTTCGCCGGACTGACCAGACCCCCGGCCGGCTCCGGAGGGCCCTGTCCACCCACTGGTACGCCTGGACGATGGTCGCCCCCGTGGTGATCGTGCTCGGCGTGATCATCGGGTACCCCCTGGTGCGCGGCTTCTACCTGTCGCTCACCGACGCCGACGAGGCGAACGTCGAACGCACCATCGGCGCCAACACCATCGAGGCGACCTACGAGTTCGTCGGTCTCGCCAACTACCGGGCCGTCCTCGCCGACGGCGTCTTCTGGGACCGGCTCGGCTGGACCGTGCTCTGGACCGTCGGCTGCGTCGGCGTCACCTTCCTCCTCGGCCTCGCCCTGGCCAACATGCTCAACCGCAAGGTGGCCGGGCGCGGCTTCTACCGGATGGCGCTGATCCTGCCCTGGGCGATCCCCGCCTTCATCTCCGTCTTCACCTGGCGGATGCTCTACAACGAGAAGCACGGCATCCTCAACAACGTGCTGGCCGGCGGGGGCATCGACGCGGTCCCGTGGCTGAACGACCCCACCTGGGCCAAGCTCTCGGTCATCGCCGTGAACGTCTGGCTCGGCGTGCCGTTCATGATCGTCGCGCTGCTCGGCGGACTCCAGTCCATCCCCAAGGAGCTGTACGAGGCCGCCTCGATGGACGGCGCCTCAGCCTGGCAGCGCTTCCGCAACATCACGCTGCCCGGACTGCGCTCCGTCAGCAGCACCGTGGTCCTGCTCTCCACCATCTGGACCTTCAACATGTTCCCGGTGATCTTCCTGCTCACCCGGGGCGGCCCGGGCGACTCCACCGAGATCCTGGTGACTTACGCCTACCGGCTGTCCTTCCTCAACAGTCCTCGTGACTACGCGGGTTCGGCGACCTGGGGCGTACTGATCCTGCTGCTCCTGTCCTTCATCGCGGTGGTCTACCGCCGTGCGCTCCGCAAGCAGGGAGAGGTGTGGTGACCATGTCCACCGCCCACGGGCCGGCCACCGCCGGCGAGTCCACCGCCTCCGCCGCCGCCGCCGCTGTCGGCACCGGGCCCGCTGCCGGGCCGGCC
>DOWQ01000089.1 GCA_003519485.1 Streptomyces sp.
CGGCCCGCGTCGCGCGCGGCCCGGCCGTACGCCTCGCGCTGTTCGCTGCCCAGCGAGGCCAGCAGCCGCTCGGCCCGGGCGAGTTTCGCCTCGACGGCCTTCTTGTGGCGGCCGACGGCGGCCCGGCTGCGTTCGGCCTCGGCGAGCTTGCCGGTCGCGAGCACACGCTCCTCCCGCAGGTCGCCCTGCGCGTCCCGGAGCGAGCGGAGCTCGCTCGCCTNNTCGCCTGCTGGGCGCCGATGCGGCCGAGGGTGGTGGCCCGGGTGAGATACGTGTCCGGGTCGGAGGAGAGCAGCAGCTGCACCGACGGGTCCAGGCCGCCGGAACGGTACTGCGCCCCGGCGAGCGAGGCCAGGGCCCCGCGCATCCGGTTGACCCGCTCCTGGCCGCGGGCGACCCGGTCCTGGAGCCGGCCGGCGTCCGCGCTGAGCTCGTCGTACCGCTCGTCCGCCGCGTGGTACTTCTCGGTCGCCCGCTCCGCCTGCGTGTACAGCCGGCCGACTTCGGACCGCACCTCGGCCGGGCTGTCGTGCGGCTCGGCGACCGCCGGGGCCGCGGACAGCGCCACGGCGGCGGTCGCGGCCGCGGCGGGCAGCGCCGCGATCCGGTTGGACTGCGTGAGGCCGGATTTCGTGGACCGGCGATGGGATGCCACTGGAGGCCGCACTCCCTTCCGCTGGAGGGTCCCGCCGCCGCCCGGACGGGCGGAGCTGGAACCGACAGAACTGCGCGGCAGAGAGTAACCGTACGAATGCGGAGCGTCCAAAGCCGGAACCGGGCACACAAACTGACGCCCCACCGGAGACGCAGGTCACCGATGGGGCGAGGAGTTCCAGTGGCCGGCCCGATTCGCTCGAACGGGCGGCCCCGTACCGGCTATCCGATGCGGACGCCGAACTGGAAGGGCATGTTGTTGATCGACTCGTAGCGCACACTCGCGCCGGGCTTGGGCGCGTGCACGATCTGCCCATTGCCGGCGTAGAGGCCGATGTGGTGCAGGTCGCCGTAGAAGAGCACGAGGTCGCCCGGCTTGAGCTCGCTCCGGCCGATCNNTCGCCTGCGCCTGCGAGGTGCGGTCCAGGCTGACGCCGGCCTGCGAGTACGCCCACTGGGTCAGACCCGAGCAGTCGAAGGAACTCGGCCCGGTGGCGCCCCAGACGTACGGGGAACCTATCTTGCCCTTGGCCGCGGACAGGGCGGCGGCGGCGCGCTGCGACTCGGCGACGGCGCCACCGAGGTCGACACGGTCGTTCGCCCGGTTGGCGCGATCCTCCTTGGCCTCGAGTTCGGCGCGCTCCTCGGCCGTCAGCGTGTTGAGGAGGGCCTGGGCCTTGGAGAGCTTGCCCTGGATCTCCTTCTTCTTGTCACCCAGGGCCTCGCGCGTCTCGGCGAGGTCGTCGAGCTTGTCGGCTGCCTCGGTGCGCTGCTGCTGCAGCGTGCGCTGCTTCTCGGCGATCTTGCCGAGGGCGTCGGCCTGCTTGCCGCTCAGCTGGTCGAGGGTCGAGGCGCGCTCGAGGTAGCTGTCCGGGTCCGAGGAGAGCAGCAGTTGCACCGACGGGTCGATGCCGCCTGAGCGGTACTGCGCCGTGGCCATCGAACCGAGGCCGTTGCGCAGATCGTTCAGGCCGTCCTGACCGCGGGCCACTTTGTCCTGCAGTTCGGTGACCTCTTGCTCGAGGCTCTCCTGCTTCTCCTTCGCGCCGTTGTACTTCTCGGTCGCTACCTCGGCCTCTTCGTACAGCTTGTCGACCTTCGCCTTGACCTCGGACTTGGTCGGCTCGGGTTCGGCCTGTGCGGACTGGGACGAAAGTGCGACGGCTGCAGCAGCGGTGGCGGTGAGCACGGTCACGCGCGTACGGCTCGGCTGCTTGGGTCGACGGTGGGACGCCACGAAGGCGAGCTCCTTCTTCCTCCAGCCGCCTACCGGGAGGTGTGGGGTCGTGACCCCGGCTCCGCTGCTTCGGTTCCCCCACACTCGACCGACACCGCGGATTCGGCGGTTCCTCCGCGGATATCCCGGATGGATGATCAACCGCGCGGAGGTTCGAGGCCTGACCTTAGTGACCTTCTTGTGATCGCTTCAAATCCTCATGAGAAAAAACTTCTGTGTGACATGTTTTCTTTACCAAAAACACACAGCCAGTGATAACAACCTGACACAGCGCTGCTCAAACGGCTTCGTTCGCGAACAGCGGCGCGGATTGACACGCCGTCAGGTGCGGGCGAGCCGTCTCAACAACAGCGTCGAGGCGACGGGGCGCGCGCCGGCGCGCGCCACTCCGTCCGCGACCTCCCGGTCCGCCGACACCACCACGACGGGACGGCCGGGCGGTTCGGCCCGTACGAGACGCCGGATCAACTCGTCGGCCGTCTGACCCGCCCTGCTGAACAGCACCCGCACGCCGCGCGGCGGGGCCAGCAGCACCGGGGCCGCCAGCTCGGCCCCGTCGAAGACGCATGTCATCTCGGCGCCGGTCTGCGCGGCCAGCACCGCGAGCCCGCCCAGCAGCCGCAGCCGCTGCTTCTCCAGCGGCATGGTGGGATAGCCCGTCTTGGTGACGTTGTAGCCGTCGACCACCAGATGGGCCTGCGGGAGCGCCAGCAGCTGGTCCAGCAGCGCCGGGTCGTTCTCCGACAGGGCGCGGGTGGCGATGTCCTTCGGCGTCATCCGGCCCGGCTCCACGGCCTCGACCGTGTCGGCCGGATGCTGGGACACGGGCGGCAGCGCCAGCTCGCGGCGCAGCCCCTGCGCCGACTCCAGGACCGTGTCCAGCAGGAGCCGCAGCCGCATGTCCTCGACACTGCGCCCCTCGCGCACCGCGCGCCGGCTGGCCTCCAGGGCCGACTCCGCCTCGGCGAGCCGGGACTTGAGCCGCCGGGCCTCGCTGTCGGCGGTGGCCCTCTCGGCCGACGCGGCGGTCCGTACGGCCTCCAGCTCGGCCGCGGCCTTGCGCAGCGCGGCCTC
>DOWQ01000773.1 GCA_003519485.1 Streptomyces sp.
GGGACGCAGTGACTGCCCGGGCGCTCCCCACGTGCCGCGCCGGAACCGCCGTGTCCGGGCGGGGTGCGGCGAGGCGCCGTCACACGGGGCGCGGCGCGATGCCGAAAGTCGCTTGCGCGGCGGCGGTCGACGGGCCGGGCTCCCGCCACCCTCTAAGCTGCCGCTGACCACTCGCGAATTCATACACACGATCGAGCCATTGGATGCGCTGGCAACGGCAGTTGCCGGGGCGTCGGCCCGGGGGCCGGCTCCGCTCGGTGGAATTCGCCTTGCCAGCGGGAGAGTTGACCATGCGCCGAGAGATACCGCCGCTCGCAGAGGTGCGCCGCACCACGGAGAAACAGCGCGACGCGTGGTGAACGGTGTTGTTCGTGGACCCGGTGGCCACGCCCCTGGTCCGGTGGACGGCGATGTGGACACGGATCACGCCGAACCAGGTCACCTGGAGCGCACTTGTCCTCGGCCTCGGCGCGGCGGCCTGCTTCGCGGCCGGGGGCTCCGGGGGCTCCGGCGGCTGGGGCTGGCTGGTGCTGGGGGCGGTGCTCTATCACTTCAGCTTTGTCCTGGACTGCATGGACGGCAAGCTCGCCCGGCTCACCGGCACCGGCTCTCTCTTCGGTGAATGGCTCGATTTCGTCTTCGACCGGGTGCGGATACTGGTCTGCGCCGTGGCCCTGATGGGCGGCCAGTACGCCCGCACCGGACAGCCCGTCTACCTCTGGCTGGCGCTCGCCGTCGTCTTCCTCGACATGCTCCGCTACGTCGACGCGCTGCAGTCCGCCCGGATACGGGACGGGATGCGCAAGCAGCTCCTCGCCCGGCTGACCGAGGCGCGGCAGCTGGACGACGAGCCGCGCGCCGCCTTCATGGAGGAACTGCTGCGCCGCTACCCGGAAGCGGGAGGCGATGCCGCCGGGCAGGAGCCGCCGGGGCGCGGGACGGCCGGTGGGCGGCCCGCCTCCCTCGCCGGCCGCGTCCGGGCCCTTCTGCAGCGCCACCGCATCCGGGTGCATCTGATCAGCGGAATCGAGTTCCAGATGGGCGTCTTCATCGTCGCGCCCCTCGCCGGTGCCGTCGTCCCCGTGACCATCGCCTCCGGGGCGCTGCTGCTGCTCTTCGAGCTGGTGGTGGTCCGGCGACTGCTGATGGCCACCCGCGACTTCGCACGGAGGATCGACTCCTTCGGCTCGGGTTCCGGTTCCGGCCCCGGCCCCGGCCCCGGTTCCGGGACGACACCGGCAATGGGCGCAGGCCTCGATGCGGAGATCACTGCCGGGACCGACGCCGATGACGGCGCCGCCGCCGGCCCCCGGGCCGCGACGGCGGTCTGAACAGGCGTACGGGNNCCCTCACGGCATTTGGCGCCGATTCCGGCGCAATACGGCACCGCCCGGCTGTCCCGGCCACCGCGCGGGCGTCTCCGGGTCGGCTGCGTACCGCCGTCGCGACACGGTGAGGGGGCCCGCCCCAACGCCGTCCGTTATGCCGGAGTTTACGAATACCGGACAGTTGTGGCGTGCATCACACCGGTGAGCGGACATTGAATTGCACGTGTCAATCCGCCAGAGTTTCGAGAACGGTCCGGCAAGCAGAACATCCTGCGAACCGGGCTAGTTGCGGCAACGCTTCAATCCCCCCACACAGCACACGAGGAGACCCCTCTTCATGGCTACACACAAGCGTTACGGCAAGCGCAAGCTCATGATCGCCGTCTCGGCCGCCGCCGCGGTGACAGGCGCGACGCTCATGGCCCTCCCGGCCGGAGCCGCCGCCCCCGTCGAGGGCAAGGTCTACGGCACGAACGCGAAGACCGCGATCAGCGGCAGCTACGTCGTCATGCTCAAGGACAGCGGCGACGCCAAGGCGTTCCGGGCGACGGACAAGAAGGATCTCGCCAAGGAGTACGGCGGCGAGCTCAAGCGCAACTACTCGGCCCTCAACGGCTTCGCCGCCACCGGCCTCTCCCAGTCCGAGGCCGAGAAGCTCGCCGGTGACCCGGCCGTCGGCAAGGTCGTGCAGAACAAGAAGTTCAGCATCAACGGCACTCAGGAAAACCCGCCGTCGTGGGGTCTGGACCGGATCGACCAGACCGAGACAGCGGGCGACAGCGCGTACAACTACCCGGACAGCGCGGGTGAGGGCGTCACCGCGTACGTCATCGACACCGGCGTCCGGGTCACGCACGAGGACTTCGAGGGCCGGGCGACCCACGGCTTCGACGCCGTCGACGGCGACGACTCCGCGGACGACGGCAACGGCCACGGCACTCACGTGGCCGGCACCATAGCCGGGGCCGCGCACGGCGTCGCCAAGAAGGCGAGCATCGTGGCGGTCCGCGTCCTCGACGACAACGGCTCCGGCACCACTGACGGCGTCGTGGCCGGCATCGACTGGGTCACCAAGAACCACCAGGGCCCGTCCGTCGCCAACATGAGCCTCGGCGGCGGCGCCGACCCGGCCCTCGACGCGGCCGTGCGCGCCGCCATCGCGTCCGGCGTCACCTTCGGGGTCGCGGCGGGCAACGAGTCCACCGACGCCTCCGGTGGTTCCCCGGCCCGGGTCGAGGAAGCCATCACGGTCGCCTCCAGCACCGACGGCGACCAGCAGTCCGGCTTCTCCAACTACGGCAGCGTGGTCGACCTCTACGCCCCGGGCTCGGACATCACGTCCACCTGGAACGACAGCGACAGCGGCACCAACACCATCTCGGGTACGTCGATGGCCACCCCGCACGTCGTCGGCGCCGCCGCCGTCTACCTGGGCGGCCACACCGACGCCACCCCGGCGGACGTCGCCACCGCGCTGACCGACGGAGCCACCCCGGACGCCATCTCCGACCCGACCGGCGACACCCCGAACAAGCTCCTGAAGGTCGTCGAATAGGCACTGCGCCACTGAGCGGCCGCGCCACGGCACCACGGAGCGACCGCTTCATGCTCTGACCGCTCAACGGACGCTCTGACCGCTCGACAGGCCGGTCGTCGCACCCTTCCCCCACAGGGCTCGGCGGCCGGCCCTCGGTCATCCCGCCGGCCTGCTGCCCGGCAGGCAGGTCAGCACGCGGGTCGTGCTCCCGTCGCTCTCCCGGATGTCGCGCACGTGCTCGAAGCCGATCCGGTCGAGCAGCTTCAGCGAGGCGGTGTTCGACTCGGCGACGGTCGCGTGGACCGCGCTCAGCCCGAGCTCCCGGAAGCCGTACGAGACGAGTGCCTCGGCCAGTTCGGTGCCGAGCCCCTGCCCCCAGGCGTCCCGCGCCAGCGCGTACACGATCTCGTGCCCGCCGGTCTGTTCCGTCGGCTTGATCTCCGCGTGCCCGGCGTAGCTGCCGTCGGGCCGCCGTACGGCCCATACGTCGAACAGCTGCTCGGCGTACACCTCGTCGAACACTCGCCGGAACAGTGCCCGCACCTCGGCCTCCGGCTGCGGCCCGCTGCCCATCCAGCGCGCGACGCGCTCGTCGAGGAACAGCGCGGTGAAGTCCTCCTCGTCGGCCGGGCGGTACGGGGTGAGCCGCAGGCGGGGGGTGCGCGGGTCGGTGGTCATCCGGGCACGCTACCCGCCAAGCCCGCGTCCGGACCGGCCGCTCGTCGAGTAGCGTTCCGCGCATGACGGCGACATACGCGGCCCTGCTCCGGGGCATCAATGTGGGCGGCAACAAGAAGGTCCCCATGGCGGACCTCCGCGCCGTGCTGACCGGGCTCGGCCTCGGCGAGGTGCGCACGCTGCTGCAGAGCGGCAACGCCGTTTTCACGAGCGAGGAGGACACGGACCGGCTGACCGCCGTCATCGAAGCCGCTCTGGCCGACCGCTTCGGCTTCCCGGTCCGCGTCATGGTCCGCAGCGCTTCCGAGCTGCGGGCCGCCGCCGATGCCAACCCCTTCCCGGACCCCGCTTCCGACCCGGCGAAGTACACGGTCACCTTCCTGTCCGGCCGGGCGGACCCGGAGCGGCTGGACGCCATCGACCCGGCGTCGTACGCCCCGGACGAATACCGCCTCGGCGACGGCGGCCGGGAGCTGTACGGGCACTTCCCGAACGGCCTCGGCCGCAGCAAGCTCTCCCCGCTCCTGGACAAGCGCCGGCTGGGCGTCGAGGCGACGACCCGCAACTGGAACACCGTCACCAGACTTGTGGAGATGACGGAGCGCTGAGGCCGGGGCCGCAGGGGAGCGGTCGCCCGAGGCCGGGCCGGCCGGAGCGGTGATGACGCGAGCTGCGCTCCCGCTCCCGCTGCGACGCCTGCTCCTGCTCTTGGCCCGAGGCATGCTCCCGCCCCAAGATTCGTTCCTTCGCCCGCATTTGACGCCATTCCCGCACCTCCTTTCGACTGCATGGTGGGCAGCTTCGCCGGGCCGTCTGGTGCAGTTGCTCAGAACCCGCAATTAATTGCCACCCACTGGTTGTTCCGAGCATGTTGGCCGATGCATGATGGCGCCGCCCGATGAGATCGACCCGGACTCCGGCCACAGGAGGATCAACGTGGATCTTCAGCTATTGGCGGCCCTCGTGCTCGGCATCGCCACGATCATCGTGATCGTGCTGCGTACCCGTCTCGACGCCTTCGCCGCACTGCTCATCGCCTCACTCGTCACCGGATTCGTCGCCGGCGCACCCGTGACGAAGGTGCTGGAGTCGATCACGAACGGATTCGGCACGACGCTCGGGTCGATCGGGATCGTCATCGGTCTCGGCGTGGGCCTCGGCAAGATCCTCGAGGTGTCCGGAGCCGCTGACGCGCTGGCGAAGGCCTTCGTGCGGGCCCTGGGCAAGGGACGCGAGCCGTGGGCGATGGGCGTGACCGGCGCGGTGGTGTCGATCCCGGTGTTCTGCGACTCCGGTTACGTGATCATGAACCCGCTGGCCCGCTCCATAGCCCGGGTCAAGCGGGCCGGTTATGTGACGCTCGCCCTGGCTCTGGGCTGCGGCATGACGCTCACCCACCACATGGTTCCCCCGACGCCGGGGCCGCTCGGGGTGGCGGGCATCCTCGGCGCCGACCTGGGCGGGCTCGTGCTGGCCGGGCTGGCCTTCTCCGTCGTGCTGCTGCCGGTCGTCATCGGCTACGCCCGCTGGATCGGGCCCCGGCTGGAGAGCGAACTCTCGGAAGAGGTGCGCGAGGCCGTGTACGGCACGGCGGTGACGGCACCGCCTGCACCGGCCTCGCCTGCGCCGGGCGCGCGGACCGGCGAGACATCGAGTGCCGTCGCCGATGGAAGCGGCGGAAGCTCCGGCAGCGCCGGGACCGGCGGGACCGGCGAAGAGAAGGCCGTACCGCCGGACGCACCCGCCGCCCCCGACCCCGCCGAGGCGCTCGGTACGCCGCCCCCGGGAGCCCGGCCGCACCGGGTGGGCGCGGCTCTCGCGACGCTGCCGTTGCTGGTGCCGTTGCTGCTCATCGTCGCCAACACCGTGGTCACGGCCATCGACAAGAACGCCCAGGGAGCGCTGACCGGCGAGGACTACACCCCGTCGGCCGTCGCGGGCGTACTCGCCTTCGTCGGCAGCCCGGTGGTGGCCCTGCTGATCGGCATCGTCCTCGCGGTCTACGTACTGCTGCCGCGCTGGACCACCCGCGACCAGGTGAGCGGCTGGCTCGCCCAGGCCGCCGCGTCCGCGGGGCTGATCATCCTGATCACCGGCGCGGGCGGCGCCCTCGGGCAGGTGCTGCGCGACACCGGCGTCGGCGACGAAATGGCCGCGGCGATCTCGTCCTGGAGCCTGCCCGGCGTGCTCGTGCCCTTCCTGATCGCCTCGCTGGTGCGGGTGGCCCAGGGCTCCGGCACCGTGGCGATGATCACCGCCGCCTCGGTCACCGCGCCGCTGGTCACCGGCCTCGGGGTGTCCCCGCTGCTGGCCGCGCTGGCCTGCTGCGCCGGCTCCATGGTCTTCAGCTACTTCAACGACTCCTACTTCTGGGTGGTGACCCGCTTCACCGGCCTGGACGGGATCGCGGCCATCCGCGGCTGGTCCGGCATCACCACCGCGGTGTGGGCGGGCTCGCTGCCCCTGCTGCTGATCGCGAGCACCTTCCTGTGAGCGACCGGGCGGCGGTGCTGGTCCTCGCGGACGACCTGACGGGCGCGAACGCGACGGCTGCCGGTTTCGCCCGGGCCGGCCTGCGGTCCGTCACGGTCGGCGCCGACCAGGACCTCGATGTGCTCGCCGGACTGGCAATCCGCTTCGACGCGGTGGTCGTCAGCACCGACAGCCGGCACTGCCCTCCGGCGGAAGCGGCGCGCCGCGTCGGCGAGGCGATCCGCCGGGGCCGGCCCGCGGCGCTGGTCAGCAACCGGGTCGACTCCACCCTGCGCGGCAACCCGGGCGCCACGACCGCCGCC
>DOWQ01000234.1 GCA_003519485.1 Streptomyces sp.
GACCCCAAGCCCTTCATCTGGACCGCCACCGCTGACGAGATCATCGAGAAGGTCCAGCGCGGACGCGTCGCCCTCAAAGCAGTCAATCAAAACTGAGACACACCACTAGCGCTCGAATTTCGGTGCAGTATCCCGGAGCTGTTGGCCCGGCATACCTCGGCCGATCTCGCCGATTGGATGGCCTACGAGCAGGTCACCGGGCCCATCGGACCGGAACGTCAGGACCTGCTGTTCTCCATCCTCGCCGCGACCGTGTCGAACACGGCCCGCGGCAAGGGCCGCAAGGCCGAGCCGAAAGATTTCCTGCCGAAGTGGGACCAGGGCGCGAAGCGGGAGCCGGCCGACTGGCAGCAGATGCTCGCCACGGTCAAGACGATGAACCGGCGCATGGGCGGCACCAACGAGCAGGAGGGGGACGGCCATGGCGACCCTGGAAGAGCTCCTCGTATCAATCGGGATCGACACTGAGGAGCTGACGTCAGGGGCGCAGGGCGCCGCCGACGATGTGGAGGGCAGCCTCGGGGGAATCCAGGCTGCGGCGGCCGGTGCTGCGGTCGGCGGGCTGTTCGCCATGGGCCTAGCCAACGCCATGGATACGGCCGAGGCGACCACGAAGCTTACGGATCAGCTCGGGTTGACCGAAGCGGAAGCTGCGCGGGCCGGGCAGGTGGCCGGGGATGTGTTCTCTGCGGGCTGGGGTAACTCGGTCGGCGAGGTGACCGAGTCGCTCGGCGGTGTGATTTCCGCGATGGGTGACTTGGGGGACTTCACCGATCAGGAACTGACGGACATGACGAAGTCTGCGCAGCGGCTGGCTACATCGATGGAGGTCGATGTGGCCGATGCGGCGGGGGCCGCTGGGCAGATGGTCAAACAGGGCCTGGTGAAGGACGGGGAGGAGGCGTTCGATGTCCTGACCGCTGCAGCGCGGGAGTTTCCGAAGACGATGCGTGCGGATATTCCGCAGGTGATCGCGGATTACGGGAAGCACTTCCAGCGGCTCGGGCTGGACGCGCAGACAGCGTTCGGGATGATGTCGCAGTACGTCGAGGCCGGCGGGCGCGACATCGACCAGGCCGGAGACGTCATCCACGAGTTCGCACGCATCACGTCGGAGGAGTCCGGCAAAGCGGCTGCCGCTTTCGAGGCGTTGGGCCTGGACGCGAGCGGCATGCTGGCCGACATCCATAAGGGCGGCGAACCGGCGAAGCAGGCGCTGGGCGCAACGCTGGAAGCGCTGCGCGGGGTGAAGGACCCGGCCGAGCAGTCCGCCCTTGCAGTCGAGCTGTTCAGCGACATGGCCGGCGAGGGCGCGGATGCCCTGTGGGAGATGGACCCGGCGACGGCTGCCGCGTCGGGCGGCATGGCTGATGTGGCGGGCGCATCGGAGGATGCGAACGCTGCGTTCGAGGGGTCACCTGCCCAACAGATGAAGTCGGCTATGTCGACGCTGGCGACAACGTTGGGCGTGGCGCTGCTCCCTGCGCTGCTCGCAGTGTCCGATTTCTTCAAGGAGCACCCCACTCTGATCAAGGTGCTGGTGCCGATTCTCGCCGGTCTGGCGCTGGCGATCGGCCTAGCGGTGCTCGCACAGTGGGCGTGGAACACGGCCTTGTGGGCGTTCCCCGGAACGTGGATCGTCGCGGGCATCATCGCTCTGATCGCGATCATCATCCTGATCGTCGTGTACTGGGACGAGATCGCGGCGGCCACCGGCCGCGCGTGGGACTGGATTACCGCCAAGCTCGGCGAGGCGTGGACCTGGATCAAAACCAAGGTCGGCCAGGTCTGGGACTGGGTGACCACGAAGATCAGCAACGCGTGGACCTGGATCACCGACCGAGTCGATTCAGGTGTCCAGATGCTGATGTCCTTCATCGGCCGGCTGGCTGCTATCCCCGGGAAGGTCAGTGCCTGGTTCGGCGACGTGGTCGACTACGTCCGTAGCCTGCCGGGGAAGATCTCCCGCGCCGCGGGCGGCATGTGGGACGGCATCGTCTCCAGCTTCAAGTCGGCTGTGAACCGGATCATCGGCGCCTGGAACGGCCTCAGCTTCACCATCGGCGGCGGGTCGATCATGGGCATCAGCGTCCCCAGCCTGACCCTGTCCACCCCGAACATCCCCTACCTGGCCGAGGGCGGTATCACCACGGGTCCGACGCTGGCGATGATCGGCGAGGGCCGCGAGCAGGAGGCCGTGCTGCCGCTGTCCAAGCTGGACGGCATGCTCCGCTCGGTCAGCGGCGCGGTCCGCAGCACCGGCACCAGCGTCCCGGCAGAGGCCCGCGTCGTCTTCGACGTGACCGGCGCGGACCGGGAGATGAAGGAACTCATCCGGCGGATCGTCAAGGTCGACGGCCGCGGGTCCGCGCAGACCGCATTCACGTAGAAGGAGGCCCCACCGTGCCGTTCCCCCTGGACCTGCGGACCGAGCTCCAGATCGGCGGGGAGTGGACCGAGGTCACCGCCGACGTGTCCACCCGGGAGCCGATCAGCATCAGCGTCGGCCGCACCGCACAGGGCTCCCGTACCGACCCCGGCTCCTGCTCGCTGACCCTCAACAACCGCGCGGGCAAGTACAGCCCGCGCAACCCCAGGTCGCCGTACTACGGGCTGATCGGACGGAACACCCCGATACGCGTTTCCCTCTACACCGGCGACTCCTACCTGGAACTCGACGGCGACATGGAGTCCAACGCCTCCACACCCGACGCCGCGGTCCTCGACGTCACAGACCTCGACGTCCGGTTCGAAGCGAGCATGGACTGGAACGCCTCCGGCGACCACCAAACCATCATCGGCCGGTGGGAGGTCGACACTCTCCAGCAGTGCTGGGTGCTCCGGGTCGGTGACGGCTGGATGCGCCTGAGCTGGTCCACCGATGGGACCGACGCGGGCATCTGGTCCGCCGCCGGGCAGCTCCCGCAGCTCCCTCGCCGGGTCGCGATCCGCGTCACCCTCGACGTCGACAACGGCACCGGCGGCAGCACGACAAACTTCTACTGGGCTCCGACCCTGGACGGTCCGTGGGAGGAGATGGCCACCTCGGCCAGCATCACCACCGGCACCACCTCGATCCACCCCGGCACCGCGCCCCTGAAGGTGGCGCCCAGCTACGTGCTGACCGACGGCGTCTCCTTCCGGCGCCCGCTGACGGGCGAGGTGCACCGCGCCGAGCTGCGTGACGGCATCGACGGCGCGATCATCGCGAGCCCCGACTTCCGCGACCAGGACCCGGGTGCCACCAGTTTCGTGGACAGCACGGGCCTGACGTGGACCCTGACCGGAACCGCGACCATCACCAACCGCAAGGACCGGTTCCGGGGGGAGGTCAGCTCCTGGCCCACGCGGTGGGACCTGTCCGGCACCGACGTCTGGGTGCCGATCCAGGCGGCCGGCGTCCTGCGCCGCTACGGCCAGGGCGTCAAACCGCTGGACTCCACCCTCCGGCGTCGCATCCCCACCGGCGACCCGATCGCCTACTGGCCGATGGAGGAAGGCAGCGACGCGGACCGCGCGTACTCGCCGATCGAGGGCATCCGGCCCCTGACCGTCACCGGCCTGGACTGGGCTGCGGACAGCTCCCTGGTCGGGTCCTCCGCCCTGCCGAAGCTGGAGCAGGCAGCGACGATCGCCGCGCCGATCCCGCTGCACGAGTACGGCGACGGCTGGCACATCGAGATGGTGTACTTCCTCGAGGCGATGCCCGGCACGCTGCAGAACTTCTTCAGGATCGAGCTCCGCGGGTCCCGCGCCGGATACATCCAGATCCTGGTCGGATCAGCGTCGGTACGCATCGAGATCTACGACACCGACAACACGCTGATCAGCGGCTTCACCGCGGTCAACGCCGACGCCATGGCCGATTTCGTCGGCAAATGGAACCGGTTCTCGGTGAGCACGGCGATCTCCGGCGGCGACACCTACATCCAAGTCCTGTGGCGCGACATCATCCAAAGCAAGTTCTGGTACGCCCGCACCAACTTCATCGGGGAGGACCCCGGCCAGCCCTCCTCGATCTCCGGCTCCTGGGGCGCCGACTTCCAGGGCATGACGATCGGGCACCTCGGCGTCTTCAACACCGGCGCGAGCTTCACCACACCGGCGACCGGCGGCACCGAGATCTACGCCGGCGCGGACGATGGTTTCCTCAACGACTTCATCGACGAGCGAATGGAGCGGCTCTCCGCGGAGGAGGGCCTGCCGCTGGTCGTGCACGGCACGGTCGGCGGGATCCTCCCGCGCATGGGCTCGCAGCGCCCGAACACCCTCCTGGACCTGATCCAGGAGGCCGCCGACGTCGACGGTGGAATCCTCTCCGAAGACGCGGGCCGGCCCGGCCTGCTGTACCGCACCCGGGAATCCCTCTACTCCCAGACGCCCGCGCTCTCCCTGGACTACCAGGCCAAGGGGGAGGTGGCTCCGCCACTGGAGCCCATCGATGACGACCAGGGCATCCGCAACGACGTCACGGTGAAACGCATCGGCGGCTCGGCGGGGCGCGCGGTCCTCGAGGACGGGCCGCTGTCCGTACAGGACCCGCCCGACGGCGTCGGCCGCTACGACGAGAGCCTGGACCTCAACCTCTACCTGGACACCCAGCCCGAACCGATCGCCTACTGGAAGATGCACCTCGGCACCTGGGACGAGGCCCGCTACCCGAAGATCAGCGTCAACCTGAGAGCCGCCGAGCACCTCATCCCCGACGTCCTGGACCTGCAGCTCGGCGACAAACTGACGATCAGCAATCCGCCGGACTGGCTGCCGCCCGACACCATCGAGCAACTCGTCCAGGGATACACCGAGACCCTCGACCTGTACGCCTGGGACATCGTCTTCAACTGCACCCCGGCCGGGCCCTGGAACGTGGCAGAGGTGGAGGACGAGACCTACGGGCACGTCGACGCTGAGGACACGGTGCTGGCGAGCGACATCACCACCACCGCCGACACGATCCACATATCGGCGATCACCGACCCGGCGTGGACCACCGACCCCACCGACCTGCCCGTCGACATCCGGGTCGGCGGGGAGGTCATGACGGTGACCGCGGCGGCCGCGGCCACTGGCACGCCGATGGTCGCCGACGGAGACGCCAGCGAAACCGCAGCCACCGACCACATCGCACCCAGCGTCACCGCCCCGGAGTCGGCGGACCTGCTGATCTGCTCGTGGATCCCGTGGGACGACCTCGGCCCGTACACCCTCCCGGCGTCGATGACCGCCCAAGGGAAAACGAACGGCGTCTGGTCGACGCTGGAGGACGCCACCGAGCAGCTCACAGCCTCCGGGGCGACGGGCACGCGGACCGCAACACTGCCCGGTGCCGACGCGTGGGCTGCGATGAGCGTCATCGCGTCCGGCACGCCGGTCATCGAGGAGCACCTGGCCGCGGTGGAGCAGACGCCGACCGCGGTCAGCCTCACCACCGCCTCGACAACCGAGGCCGGCTGGTGGCTGCTCGCCATCCAAGCATGGGACAAGAACGACATCGACCAAGACGGCGGACCGTCGGGCAGCGGGTGGACACTGCTCGCTGACTCTGGCATCCGCAGCGGCGCTGCGCCCTACCAGACGGCCTACGCGAAGCGTGCGGTCGGCGGGGCTGAGACAGTGACCCTGCCCGCGGGCAACGCCGACGACAACCACGCCAGGATCTACGTCCTGTCCGGGGTCACCGATCTGGCAGCGCAGGCACTCACCGTCACCCGCTCGGTCAACGGAATCGTCAAGGAGCACGCTGCCGGCACGAGCGTCCGCCTCGCCCAGCCTGCGATCGTCGCACTCTGAAAGGGACCTCGCGTGACGAACTGGCAACCGGGGATGCGGATCACCGCAGCGCGTCTCCTCACGTACACGACGACCACGGTCACCACCGGGGTCACTCCAGCCACCGGCTGGACGGTCACCCTCCAGAAGCTGACCACCACGGGCGGGAAGAAGACCGGGATCATCCGCCTCAACCGCTCGGGCGCGGACCTCGGCGCGGCCGAAGGCTTTCCCACCACCTCCGGCAACATCTCCCCGGACCTGGTGGTGGCCACCGTGACGACTGACTGGCGGCCACCGGAGGACCTCTACATCTCCTGCTCCACCGGCATCAATCACGGCACCCTCCGGGTCCAGGCAGACGGCTCCTGCCAGCTGTTGACCTGGCAGGTGGACACGACGATCTCCAACAACCACAACCTGCGCTGGACCTGGACCTTCTAGGAGGCACCCTGTATGGCCAAGACCGGCCCGCAACGCTACCCGGGCGCGTCGACCGCGTACTGGCACCAGTCCCGGTACGGCGGCTCCGCGATGGAGTCGAACGTCGGCGTCATCCACACCACCGAGGGCACCTCGGTTCCGTCCTACGGCGGCGGCGCGAGCGCCCCCAACTTCACCGCGCTCCCCGACATCCCGAACCGTCGACTGCGCTGGTACCAGCACTTCGACTTCGACGTCTCCTCACGGGCCCTGGTCAACCGCGCCGGCGGCGTCGACACCAACACGCTCAACGCCGTGCAGATCGAACTGGTCGGCACCTGCGATCCGAAGTACCGCACCGCGTGGGGCGACCGCCGGGCCGGCAGGGACTACCTGTTCTGGCCGGACGCCCCGGACTGGGCGCTCGCCGAGCTGGCGAAGTTCGTCCGCTGGGCGCACGAGGAGCACGGCGTGCAGCTCCGCTCCACCGTCACGTGGACGGCGTACCCCTCGAGCTACGGCGCCACCAGCGCACGCCTGTCCGGCTCGCAGTGGCAGGCGTACTACGGGTGGCTCGGGCACCAGCACGTCCCGGAGAACAGCCACGGCGACCCGGGGAACCTCGACATGGCGCGCGTGCTGCAGCACGCGCGCGGCACCACCGAGCAGGAGGACGACCCCATGGCAGGCATGACCGCAGAGGACATCACCCGCGCCGTCTGGCTCAAAGACCACATCGTCGGCGTCCCCGAAGGGTGGGGAGCCACCGGCAACACGGAGTGGAAGCCGGCCTCGATCCTCATCGACATCGGCAAGCGCACCCGCGCCCTCGAGGCGGAGCTCAAGGCCCAGCGCGCCACGATCGACAAGCTTGCCGACGCGGTCGGCACCGCCGGGCAGTTCGATCCCGAGGTCCTCAAGCGGGAGATCCGCGAGGCCATCGAATCCATCACCGTCCGCCTGGACACCACCGAAGGAGCCTGAGTATGGCCACCAACCTGCCCACCCCGCAGCCCGTCCTCAAGACCGCCCAGACCTACGCCCTCGACCTCGCCGAGCGCGTCCTCGCCACCTTCATCGTCACCGCCGCGGGCATCGCCCTCGCAGCCGGCCCGGGCGACATGTTCTCCGCCAGCTTCTGGGAGACCGTCGCCACCGCCGGACTCGCCGCGGCCGGCAGCCTCCTGAAGGGAGCGCTCGCTCGAGTCGTGGGAGAGAAGAACAGCGCGTCCGCCGCCGCGGGCGTCTGACACTGGCCTCGCACCACGTAGGAGGCCCTGGTGGATGCCACCACCCTCGGTAGCGTGCTCGCGCTCACAGGAGTGCTCTCCGGCGCGGTGGTGGCGTTCTTCGGGAAGCGCGGCGAGAACGCGATCACCGGATACACCGCACTCACCGGCGACCTCCGCGAGGAGCGCATCGAGCACAAGGCCGAGCGCGCCGAATGGAAAGCCGAGCGCGCTGAGCTGACTGCGGAGATCACCCGATTGCGTTCCCTCATCATCCAGCTAGGAGGCCAGCCTTGACCCGCACGGAATTCGCACTGGCCCGCCGCTGGCGCAGCGTGTTCCTCGCGTGCCTGCTCGTCGCGCTCTCGGGCGCCGTCGTCATCATCTGGGCACGTATCGATGCGGAGTCGGCTCGGGCGGAGCAGTTGGCGACGGAGGCGGACCGGCGGGGCACTGCGGTGTCGACTCTGGCCACGGATGTCCGCCGGTTGCGCGCGCAGCTCCAGGGGAAGGGGGAGACTCCGGCCGCACCGGACCCGGGGCGGGCTG
>DOWQ01000667.1:0-2376 GCA_003519485.1 Streptomyces sp.
GAGCCCCGGGCGGCCGCCGAGCTGGCCGCCGCTGTCGGCGCGGCCCTCGACAACACCGGCCGGCACGCGGGCCCGGAGGCGCGCGCGTGGATCCTGCTGGAGGACGAGCCGGACGCGGTGATCGTGACCGTACGGGACGACGGCCCCGGCATCCCGGAGGGCCGGCTCGCGGACGCCGAGCGCGAGGGCCGGCTCGGGGTGGCCCAGTCAATCCGGGGGCGGCTGCGTGATCTGGGCGGCAGCGCCGAGCTGTTGTCGGTGCCCGGGCAGGGCACGGAAGTCGAGTTGCGGATACCGCGGAGGAGTGAGAACCGGTGACGGACGAGCCCGGGCAGATCAGGGTGATGGTGGTCGACGACCACCCGATGTGGCGGGACGCGGTCGCGCGGGATCTGGCCGCGGCCGGCTACTCCGTGGTGGCGACCGCCGGTGACGGCCCGCAGGCGGTCCGGCGTGCCCGCGCCACCGCCCCGGACGTACTGGTGCTCGACCTCAATCTGCCCGGTCTGCCGGGCGTGGAGGTCTGCAAGGAGCTCGTCGGATCGCTGCCCGGGCTGCGGGTGCTGGTGCTGTCCGCCAGCGGCGAGCACGCCGATGTGCTGGAGGCGGTGAAGTCCGGGGCGACCGGCTATCTGCTCAAGTCGGCGGGCGCGCAGGAGCTGCTGGACGCGGTCGGCCGCACCGCCGCCGGGGAACCGGTGTTCACCCCCGGCCTGGCCGGCTTGGTGCTCGGCGAGTACCGCCGGCTGGCCTCCGACCCGGAGCCCGCCGCGCCCGACGAGCCGGGTGCCCCGCGGCTGACGGACCGGGAGACCGAGGTGCTGCGGCTGGTCGCCAAGGGGCTGTCGTACAAGCAGATCGCCGAGCGGCTGGTCATCTCGCACCGCACGGTGCAGAACCATGTGCAGAACACCCTGGGCAAGCTCCAGTTGCACAACCGGGTCGAGCTGGTCCGCTACGCCATAGAGCGCGGTCTGGACGACGCCTGACGCGGCCTCAGGTGTCCGTACGGGTGAAGCCGGAGCCGTCCGCCCCGTGAAAACAACGGAATCCACCGGTTGCTCCCATCCCCTGTGATCTGGATCACCATTAGCGTGAGCGGTAATCGTTTCGCTACGGAGAATGATCATGAAGGGAAGAGCCCATGCGGGTCGGAGTACTGACCGGTGGCGGTGACTGCCCCGGGCTGAACGCGGTGATCCGGGGCGTCGTCCGCAAAGGCGTCCAGGAGTACGGCTACGACTTCATCGGCTTCCGGGACGGCTGGCGCGGGCCGCTCGAAGCCGACACCATCCCGCTCGACATCGGGGCGGTACGCGGCATCCTGCCGCGCGGCGGCACCATCCTCGGCTCCTCGCGGACCAATCCGCTCAAGGCCGAGGACGGCATCCGCCGGATCAAGGACAACCTCGCCAAGCTGGAGGTCGATGCCCTCATCACGATCGGCGGCGAGGACACCCTCGGCGTCGCCGCCCGGCTCGCCGACGAGTACGGCATCGCCTGCGTCGGGGTGCCCAAGACCATCGACAACGACCTGTCCGCCACGGACTACACCTTCGGCTTCGACACGGCCGTCAACATCGCCACCGAGGCCATCGACCGGCTGCACACCACCGCCGAGTCCCATATGCGGGTCCTGGTCGTGGAGGTGATGGGCCGGCACTCCGGCTGGATCGCGCTGCACGCCGGGCTCGCCGGCGGCGCCAACGCCATCCTCATCCCCGAGCAGCGCTTCGACCTCGGTCAGGTGTGCTCGTGGGTCGAGTCCCGGTTCAAGATCCGCTACGCGCCGATCGTCGTCGTCGCCGAGGGCGCCATGCCGAGCGACGGCGACATGGTGCTCAAGGACGGCTCGCAGGACTCCTTCGGGCACGTCCGGCTGTCGGGAGTCGGCGAGTGGCTCGCCAAGGAGATCGAGAGCCGCACCGGCCAGGAGGCCCGTACGACCGTCCTCGGCCACATCCAGCGGGGCGGCACGCCGAGCGCCTTCGACCGCTGGCTCGCCACCCGCTTCGGGCTGCACGCCATCGACGCCGTACGGGACGGGGACTTCGGCAAGATGGTCGCGCTCCAGGGCACCGACATCGTCCGGGTGCCGATCGCCGACGCGACGGCGAAGCTCAAGACCGTCTCGCCGGAGCTGTACACCGAGGCGGGCGTCTTCTTCGGCTGAACCACCGGAGCCCGCTGATCGCTGGACGGACCCGGCGGCCCGTCCAGCGATCGGCGACCGGACGACCCGGCCCCCGCACGGAGACCGCGGGCGCCGGCGCGACGCCGCGAGCCGCCGGCTCAGCGGACCGATACGCCCGCCAGCAGCGCGCCGATGATCGCCGAACCGTTCTTGGTCAGCACCGACTCCGGATGGAACTGCAC
>DOWQ01000667.1:2402-2970 GCA_003519485.1 Streptomyces sp.
GGCTCCGCCTCCGCCGCCGGGCTCCAGCGCGCCGTGAAGGTGTTGTAGAAGCCCACGACCTCCTCCCGCCCGAAGAGGTCGATCCGCTCCTGCGCGCCCTGGTACGGCACGTCCTTCCGTACGATCGGCAGCCCCAGCTCCGCCGCGATCAGCTCATGGCCCAGGCACACGCCCAGCAGCCCGTGCCGATGGCCCCGCAGCAGCTCCGCGGTGAGGGCGCGCAGGAACCGCATCTTCGGGTCGGCGGAGTCGNNCCGGGTCCCCCGGGCCGGGGCCGAGCACGACCGGGCCCCGGTGGCCGAGCACGGCCTCGCGCAGCCCCGGCTCGTCGTAGCGCCGCACGGTCACCTTCAGGCCGGTGGAGCGGAGGAGGTGGGCGAGCATCGCGGTGAAGGTGTCCTCGGCGTCGACGACGAGCGCGTGCCCCGCGAGCGGGCCGGGCGCCGGCACTGCCGGGTCCAGGGCCAACGCTGCGGGGTCCGCCGGGTCCTGGATCAACGCTGCCGGGTCCGCCGGGTCCGGCACCCCCGCCGTCCGCATCCGCAGCCAGAACGGCGCCAGGTCGGCC
>DOWQ01000668.1 GCA_003519485.1 Streptomyces sp.
GTCTCTGTGCGGGGACGGCGCCCCGGCGGTGTGACGACCTGCTCGCGGGAGCCACGGGGAGCACGGCCGGGAGCGCCGTCGGGCGTCGCCGTGCCGCCGTGTCGGCCCGCCGCGCTGGTCGCCGCCTGCTTATGCCGGTCGAACACCGGACCCGGAATGATGTTCGGGCGCGGTCCCTCGTCCGGTGGACAAGGCACTGTGAGCCGCCCAGCTGATGCACAATTGCCGGGCGGGGCCCGGCCGGGCGGCACCACTTCGGGAGCGACGGAAACGGCGATATGACGATGACAGCCCTTGATGACGTGACCACCGAAGGCGACGCCGGCGGGACCGGCCGACCGAGTGCGGTGGGCAGCGGCCGCGGCCTCGCCGTGCTGCTGGTGATCACCGGTCTCGCCGGCCTGCTCGCCTCCTGGGTCATCATGCTCGACAAGTTCAAGATCCTCGAGGCCAAGGCCGTCGGCGAGATCTTCACGCCCGGCTGCAGCCTCAACCCGGTCATCTCCTGCGGCAGCGTGATGGAGAGCGACCAGTCGGACGTCTTCGGCTTCCCCAACCCGATGCTCGGCCTGGCGACGTACAGCGTGGTGGTCGGCATCGGCGCCGCCCTGCTGGCGGGTGCCCGCTTCCGCCGCTGGTACTGGCTCGGCCTGAACGCCGGCACCCTCTTCGGCGTCGGCTTCTGCACCTGGCTCATGTACCAGTCGCTGTACGACATCAACGCGCTGTGCCTGTGGTGCTCGCTGGCCTGGGTCGCCACCATCGTGATGTTCTGCTACGTCACCGTGCACAACGTCCGGCACCGCTTCCTCCCGGCCCCGGCGGGGCTGCGGCGCGGGCTGCTGGAGTTCCACTGGGTGCCGCCTGTGGTCTGGATCGGCATCATCGGGATGCTCGTCCTGACCCGCTGGTGGGACTTCTGGACCGGCTGAGGCCGGCCGCCGCTCACCCGCTTTCGAACACCCCGCCACGGCACGCGCCGGGGCGGGGTGTTCGACGTTCCGGCCCGTTCCGGCCCGTTCCCGGCGGACCGTACGGTGACCGGCCCCGGGCCCGGCCCGCACCCGCCCCGGTCCCCTGCCCTTCCCCTCACCGACGCTGCCCGGGGCGTTGTCAGCCGCGTGGATTAGGGTTTCGGTCGTGGAGCCCGACCTGTTCACCTCGGCCGCCGAGGACCGTCAGCGATACGACCCGGCCGGCAGCCCCCTCGCCGTACGGATGCGACCGCGAACCCTCGACGAGGTCGTGGGCCAGCAGCATCTGCTGCGGCCCGGATCGCCGCTGCGCCGGCTCGTGGGGGAGGGCGAGGGCGGGCCGGCCGGGCCGTCGTCGGTGATCCTCTGGGGGCCGCCCGGCATTGGGAAGACGACCCTTGCCTATGTCGTCAGCCAGGCGACGAACAAGCGCTTCGTCGAACTCTCCGCGATCACCGCCGGGGTGAAGGAGGTGCGCGCCGTCATCGACAGCGCCCGCCGGGCCTCCGGGGGATACGGCAAGGAGACCCTGCTCTTCCTGGATGAGATCCACCGGTTCAGCAAGGCCCAGCAGGACTCCCTGCTCCCGGCCGTCGAGAACCGCTGGGTCACGCTGATCGCCGCCACCACCGAGAATCCGTACTTCTCGATCATCTCCCCGCTGCTGTCCCGCTCGCTGCTGCTCACCCTGGAGTCCCTGACCGACGACGACCTGCGGGCCCTGCTGCACCGGGCCGTGGCCGACGAGCGCGGGCTCGGCGGCGCGGTCTCGCTGCCGGAGGACGCCGAGCAGCATCTGCTGCGCATCGCCGGCGGCGACGCGCGGCGCGCGCTCACGGCACTGGAGGCGGGAGCCGGGTCGGCGCTGTCGCAGGGCGGCGCGGAGATCACCCTCCGGGTGCTGGAGGAGGCGGTCGACCGGGCCGCCGTCACCTACGACCGCGACGGCGATCAGCACTACGACGTCGCCAGCGCGCTCATCAAGTCCATCCGCGGCTCGGACGTGGACGCGGCGCTGCACTATCTGGCGCGCATGATCGAGGCGGGCGAGGACCCGCGGTTCATCGCCCGNNGAGGACATCGGCATGGCCGACCCGACGGCCCTGCAGACCGCCGTCGCGGCGGCCCAGGCCGTCGCCCTGATCGGCCTCCCAGAGGGGCGGATAGCGCTCGGGCAGGCGACGGTCGCCCTCGCCCTCGCGCCCAAGTCCAACGCGGCCTACCTCGCCGTCGACGCAGCTCTCGCCGACGTACGGGCGGGGCTGGCCGGACCGGTGCCGTCCCATCTGCGTGACAGCCACTACCGGGGCGCGGGAAAGCTCGGCCACGGNNGCTACGGCGCGGAGGCGCGTTACGCCGACGTGGCGGAGCGGGTCCGGGCACGGCTGCGCGGCGAACCGCCGCCGGAGCGCCCGGAAGCGCCCTGACGCGGACTCAGGTCGCCGACCGCCGTACGCCGGCCGCCGACCCGGAAGCGGGCAGGCGGGCACCCCTGGGGACGCCGCCGCACCCCCCCCGAGAGCGGTCAGTCCCCGAGGGACGCCTCGAACAGCTGGTGCATCGCCCGGCGCAATTCCGTGACATCCGTCACGGGATCCGGGAAGTCGAAGCGGGCATCGAAGATCCCCTCGCCGGTGTCCGCGAACCGCACCCGCAGCCCGTAGCGGTCCAGTCCCACCGGTACGGCCGCCCGGCCGCCGAGCCCGCAGCCGCCCGTCGCGGCCCGCTCGCCGAGCAGCGTGCACAGGCCGCGCACCTGGTCCTCGTGAGCCGCCGCGAGGTGCTGGAGCAGCTCTGCTTCGTGGTGTACGAGGGGATCGGGCTCCGCAGCGGCCAGCTCGTCGGGCTCCACGGACTCGGCTCCCCAGAGATCGTCCACCGCCGCCTCACCGGTCTCCAGCCGCAGCACCGTCCAGCCGCCCGCGCCGACTCGTCCGACGCCCAGCAGGTCGCCCACGGGGTGCCGCTCCGCGAGGAGAGCGACCCCGTCGGCGCGGGCATCGTCGCTCAGTGAGGTGAGCCACCCGGCAATCCACCCGCGACCACGGATACGATGGGGCACGGCGACCGGTGCGACGTCCGTGATCTCGATCATGGCGGTCAGATCGTCGTCCTGTGCGTGGGCCGCGGCGCGAGCCGCGGGGGAGTCACCAGGCACCAGCAGCAGTACGTCTCCGTCCGCTGTGACGGTGCGTGCCGTGGGCGCACCGGCGTCCAGTTCGCCCGAGTCCGTGCCCGGAATGCTCAGCACGGTGGAGGCGTTCGACTCCACGAGGGTGCGTACGCGCTCGGCTGCCGTCGGCTGCCGGGCGTCTTCCAAGGGGCGCGGCTGACCCGCCCCGGCGCTGTTCATCGCCGATTCCGCGGCGTGACCTGTGCTGGGCAGGGGGCTCCCAGGTCGAAACATGCGTTCTCCTCCGTTAAGGTAAGCCTTACCTAATTTACATGGAGGATCGTTCCACGTGAACCAGTCGCGTCCCAAGGTCAAGAAGTCGCGTGCGCTCGGCATCGCCCTGACCCCCAAGGCAGTCAAGTACTTCGAGTCGCGCCCCTACCCGCCCGGTGAGCACGGCCGCGGTCGCAAGCAGAACAGCGACTACAAGGTCCGGCTGCTGGAGAAGCAGCGTCTGCGCGCTCAGTACGACATCAGCGAGCGCCAGATGGCCCGTGCGTACGACCGCGCTCGGAAGGTCGACGCCAAGACGGGCGAAGCGCTCATCATCGAGCTGGAGCGCCGCTTGGACGCGCTCGTCCTGCGTTCGGGCATCGCCCGGACGATCTACCAGGCCCGCCAGATGGTCGTTCACGGCCACATCGAGGTCAACGGCCGCAAGGTCGACAAGCCGTCCTTCCGGGTCAGCCCGGACGACGTCGTGATGGTCCGCGAGCGCAGCCGCGAGAAGTACCCGTTCCAGGTCGCCCGCGAGGGTGGCTACGACACCGACGGCGAGACCCCGCGCTACCTCGAGGTCAACCTGAAGGCGCTGGCGTTCCGCCTGGACCGCGACCCGAACCGCAAGGAGATCCCGGTCATCTGCGACGAGCAGCTGGTCGTCGAGTACTACGCCCGCTGACGCGGACCGTCAGTACGCCGGTACGCAGTACGCCGGTGCGCACCACCCCGGCCCCACCCGCCGTCTCCCCGCCGCCCCGCGGCAGGGGAGGCGGCGGTTCGCGTTCCGGCCGTTGACCGGCGGCAAATTGCGTACGGGAGCCACGCCCCGAGACGCTAGGCTGCTACCAGGTCCTGCCAGGCCGTTCAGGCCGGGCGGGCCCGGGGGCGGACGCGGCACGACGCGCTTCGCGCCCGCGGCGCCGGACAGCCGGCGACAAGCACGCGC
>DOWQ01000460.1:0-766 GCA_003519485.1 Streptomyces sp.
GTCCGCACACACCGCCGCACCAGGCGCAGCAGCAGCCGCCCCAGCAGCCGCAGGGGCGGGCGGCCCGGCGGAGTGCGGAGCGCAAGCGGTCGCTCTCCCCGATGGCGCTCGCGGGCATCGTGCTCGTCGGCTGCGTCGTGGCGGGCCTCGCGGCAGGGGCCGGCCTCAGCGGCGGCGATGGGAGCAGCGGGGACGACAAGGAGCCGATCGCCGCGAGCGACTCCCCCTCACCCGCCGAGGACCCGGTGGAGACGCAGGCCAAGGCGCTGGACAAGCTCCTCGCGGCCAGCAACGACAGCCGGTCTTCGGTGATCAAGGCCGTCAAGAACATCGGGATCTGCACGAACCTGCCGCAGGCGGCCGAGGACCTCCGGGAGGCCGCCGAGCAGCGCAACGGCCTGGTCACCGAGCTCGGCGAACTCAGCGTCGACCGGCTGCCCGACCACAAGGCGCTCACCGCCTCCCTCACCAGTGCCTGGAAGGCCTCCGCTGCCGCCGACAGCCACTACGCGGGATGGGCCGACCAGGTCGCCCGCAAGAAGGGCTGCCCGGGGGGCAAGGCCAAGGCGACGGGCCGGACCGCCATGGGCAACCAGGCGAGCGGCGAGGCGACCGCGGCCAAGAAGAAGGCCGCCCGGCTCTGGAACCCGATCGCGCGGGACCACGGCCTCCCCGAGCGGCAGTACCTGGACCTCTGAGCGGCAGCCCGCGAGCACGGGCGTCCTTACCCGGACGCGAGGCGGCAGTCCCCGGCTCCCGTACTCGG
>DOWQ01000460.1:864-4615 GCA_003519485.1 Streptomyces sp.
AAATATGCGGTGGAGGACCCCCTCCGGAGGACCCGGCCCCGGCACCCGGACAAAACCGCGCCACCGCGCAACGAGGGGCACCCCGGCCCCACCCCCCGTTCACAGACAGGACCGGGACCAGAACCGGGACCGGAAACACAACCCACACGGCTCCCGGCCCCGGGGGCGGCCCCGACACAGGGGCTCGGTCCGGGCGTGCGGGCGCCCGGCTCAGCGCAGGCACCCCCCGGCCTCAGCCCCAGGCGCCCCGGCCCGGCACCCCGCCCCAGGAGCCAGCAGTCCCAAGGCGCGCCAGCCGCTCAGTCCTCGAAGCGCCGCTCGAGGGTCTGCGCCACGTTCACGAAGCCCTCGCGCGCCGGCACCAGCTGCCCGTCCCGTACCTGCTGGTATGTCACGGTTGCGTTGGCAATGCGCGGAAAGTCCCTCATTACCAGCATGTCCTCGTAGCGCCAGCTCAGCCGGGGCGTCAGCCCTCCGGTGCTGATACCGCCATGCCCGATGCCGTTGTCCAGCGTCTTCCGCAGGGCCCGGCCGGTGACGGGCTCGCCGTCGAGCGATTCGATCACCTGGCGCAGCACGGTGTACGCGATCCAGGTCGTCTGGACGCCGGGGTCGGTCACATCGACGCGGTTGTCGCCGAAGGCATGTTCGCGGACCACCGCGCGCATCGGCTCCCAGGCCGGGTCGCTCGCCGCCGGGTACCAGCCCGTGACGTACGCGCCCTCGAAGGGGCTGCGGCTGCTGCCCGTCCGGTCCACCAGTGACTGCTGGACGCTGCCCAGGACGGACGAGATCCGCACATCGGTGTCCTCGTTCCGGAGCCGCCGGAACGAGTCGAAGAAGGTGTCCGTACGGTCGCCCAGCGCGGCGGCGACGCAGGAGTCGTCCAGGGCGGAGGGGGCCGCGGGGGCCGACCCCGTGCTGTTGAGTTCCGTACCGGCCGATGCGTAGGCCGGTGCCTCCGTGTCGACCAGGCTCTGCAGGGCACGCCGCCCGTGGACGGTGTACTCGGTGGCGTCCTCCGGGGCGCGTACGTCCGTGGCGGGCCGGCGGTGGCCCTCTTCCAGGCCCGCGTTCAGCAGGGAGGGCATCTGGTCGCCGTGGATGGTGTCCGGGCGGACGAGGGCCACCCGCTCGCACTCGGCGGCGAGCTGCCGGCCGTTGCCGGCGAGCAGGGTGGCGTGGCCGCCGTTGACCGGGTAGGAGAGCGGGCTCGTGAACTCCTCGTCGCTGACGCCGTAGCCGCCGATGTAGGGGATGCCGGCGGCTTCGAGCTGGGACATGAACGCCCGCCCGTGCTGGCTGTAGGAGCCGACGACCGCCGCCACCTCCTGCGACGCGGCCCGCCGGGCGCAGCGGCCCGCGGCCACGGTGTCGTTGCGCTCGTTGCAGGTGATCACTTTCAGCTCGCGGCCGTCGATGCCGCCGTTCTTGTTGACCCAGCGGGCGTACGTCTGCGCCATGGCGGGCATTCCCGCCATGTTGTGGGCCCCGGTGCCCTCGGGG
Source organism: Streptomyces sp. (assembly GCA_003519485.1). Lineage (GTDB taxonomy): Bacteria > Actinomycetota > Actinomycetes > Streptomycetales > Streptomycetaceae > Streptomyces. The sequence goes on from DOWQ01000460.1 coordinate 2,371, forward strand.
GCCCAGGTCATCACCGTGACGGGCTCCTTCGAGGATCCGGAGGCGATGGGGAGGAGACCGCAGCCCGCGATCAGCGACGCGAACGCCGCCGTCGCCGCCGCTGTGGACAGGGGCTTCCGGGTCGTGCGATGGGAGGGGCGTCGCCGTCCAGTCATGGGTAGGGACGATTCCGTGCGGTCTATAACGCAGCCGCCATGACCGGTCAACGGGCAGTGACGTCGGGGTGAACAGACGGGGCCGGGCGCGAGGATCCCGGAACGGAACGTACGATCGAGCGTTGTGCAAGGTTTGGAGAAGTCTTCCCGTCGGGGCCGCCCCTCGACCACCATGGGCGGCATGCCGCTCAATGACATGCCGTGGTGGCGCTGGCGCAGCAATGTGCGCTCCGCGCTGCACATGCTCTCGGATCCCGTCTTCCAGCAGGAGTGCTGGCTGGTTGCCCGCGACGGATACGGGGACGTCACCGACGCCGTCTACCGTCTCGTCGAGGACACCTGGCTCGACAACTGGTCGGCGGAGAAATACGTCGGAACGATTTTCCGCGACTCGCACGAGGCGGCGCTGGTCGACGTCGCCGTGCTGCGGGTGCTGCGGATCATGCACCAGGTCGGGGCGGACGCGCCCGTCGCCGCCTATCTCGAACACCACGGCTGGCCCGAGGCCGTACGGGCGGCGCGCGACGCGCACGTACGGCTGGCGCAGAACGACGGCGAGGATCCCGATGTGCCGCCGCTCTCGCTGGACGTGCTCGCGGTCATGACCCGTTCGGTCCAGGCCGCCGGGCGGGTGTGAAAGCCTATGGGGTCATGAGCGAGTCGCAGCCCGCCGCCTCCGGGCAGGCCCCCGAGCAGTACGTCCTCACTTTGTCGTGTCCCGACAAGCAGGGCATCGTGCACGCCGTGTCGAGTTATCTCTTCATGACCGGCTGCAACATCGAGGACAGCCAGCAGTTCGGGGACCGCGACACCGGCCTCTTCTTCATGCGGGTGCACTTCACCGGCGGGTTCCCGGGGTACGGGGCCGCAGCAGGCTCCGGTGGTGCGTCGGGCGGTGCGTCCGGCGGCGACCCGGTGACGCTGGAGAAGCTGCGGGCCAGCTTCGCCGCCATCGGCGACTCGTTCCGGATGGACTGGCAGATCCACCGGGCCGAGGAGAAGATGCGGATCGTCCTGATGGTCAGCAAGTTCGGGCACTGCCTGAACGATCTGCTGTTCCGGTCCCGGATCGGTGCGCTGCCCGTCGAGATCGTGGCCGTGGTGTCGAACCACACCGACTTCCGGGAGCTCGTCGAGTCGTACGGCGTGCCCTTCCGCCACCTGCCGGTCACCAAGGAGAACAAGCCGGAGGCCGAGGCCGAGCTGCTGGAGCTGGTGCGGACCGAGCACGTCGAACTGGTGGTGCTGGCCCGCTACATGCAGGTGCTCTCGGACGACCTGTGCAAGCAGCTGTCGGGCCGGATCATCAACATCCACCACTCCTTCCTGCCCAGCTTCAAGGGTGCCCGGCCCTACCACCAGGCGCACGCGCGCGGGGTGAAGTTGATCGGCGCCACCGCGCACTACGTGACGGCGGATCTCGACGAGGGCCCGATCATCGAGCAGGAGGTCGAGCGCGTCGGGCACGAGGTCACGCCGGAGCAGCTGGTCGCGGTCGGCCGGGATGTGGAGTGCCAGGCGCTGGCGCGCGCGGTGAAGTGGCACAGCGAGCATCGGGTGCTGCTCAACGGCCGGCGGACCGTCGTCTTCGCCTGAGCCCGCCCCACCCTGCCCTGCCCCGCCCCGCCCCGCCGTCCCGCCCGGTCCGAGCCAACCCAGGCGCGCCTGAGCCGGCTTGAGGCAGCGCCCGAGCCGCCCGAGGCACCCTGTGAGCCCCCGAGGCACCCCTGGGCCCCCGAAGCCCCTCCGGGGACGCCCGAGAGCCCGCCCGGGGTGCAACAACTGCCCGCCCCCGTGTCAGATGCGGGAGAGCGAGGCGGCCGCGGACAGCGCGTCGTGGATCGCCTCGCGGTCGCCGTCCTGACCCGCTGCCGCTTCCTCCGGCGGTACGTGGCCGGCGGCGAGCCGGCAGAACTCGATGCTGTCGAGCGCCACGTGGGCCACGGATTCCTCGGGCGAGGCCACCGCGGCCGGTGAGTCCAGCGGGATGTACCAGTGGCCGCCGCCCGCGCCCTCCACCTCCAGGTGGAGTGTGCGGCCCGGCGAACCCGCGGCCACCAGGCCGCGCGCGGGCCCGGCCAGCCCGGCCA
>DOWQ01000666.1 GCA_003519485.1 Streptomyces sp.
AGCACCGCGTGGCCCCGTACCTCGACACGGCGGCCCGCGACCGGCAGCGCCGGGGCGCGGTCGGGGAGCTCACGGCAGAGCAGCTGTACAAGCGGGCCCAGCCGGAAGCGCTCCGGCTGCACGGTCGGGATGTCCCGCGCGGTCAGCGGCAGGGCGGTCACCGGCCCGACGCAGGCGGCGAGGACGTCGTGCCGGAGCGCCTCCAGCAGCTCGTCCAGCAGGCCCTGCTCGCCGGCCCGGTCCAGCAGGCCGGCGACGGCGGGCGCGCTCGTGAAGGTGATGGAGTCGACCGAGCGTGCGACCGCCGCGTCGAGCAGCCGGTCGACGGGGCCGATGTCCTCCGGCGGCAGCCAGCGGTAGACGGGCACCCCGACGACCTCGGCACCCGCCTCCCGCAGCGTCCGGACGAAACCGGACAGCGGCTCGCCGTGCAGCTGCACGGCCAGCCGGCGGCCGGCCACGCCCTCGGCGAGCAGCCGGTCGAGCACCTCGGCCATCGACTCGGAGCCGGGCGACCACTCCTCGGTCAGCCCGGCGGCCCGGATCGCGCCGCGCACCTTCGGCCCACGGGCGAGCAGCTCCACCCCGCGCAGCCGTTCGATCAGCTCCTCGCCCAGCCCCCAGCCGTCGGCCGCCTCGATCCAGCCGCGGAAGCCGATCGCGGTGGTGGCGACGACGATGTCGGGCGCGTGGTCGATCAGCTGTTTGGTGGCCGCGAGCAGCTCGGTGTCGTCCGGCAGCGGCACGATCCGCAGCGCGGGCGCGTGCAGGACCGTCGCGCCCCGGCGCTCCAGCAGCGTCCCCAGCTCCCCGGCGCGCCGGGCCGCGGTGATGCCGACGGTGAACCCGGCCAGCGGCAGGGTGTCCGGCGGCTGCGTGGTGCGGTCCTGCATGCTCTGCCTCGCTCAGCTGGGTCATCTCGTGCGGACGTCTCGTACGGACATCCTCGCAACCGGGGGTGTCCGAACCGGTTCGCCCGGGTTTCCCCGGTGTTACGCGGCCGGTGCGCGCCCGGCCGCACAAACCACCCGTTCCAGGAGGTCACGGCTCCAGGACACCACGGTCTCAGACCTCGGCGTACGCGGGCGTCCGGCCGGGTCGCCCGGCCTCCTCCCGGACCGGGCCGGCCGGCCGCCGGAGGTAGACGGCCCAGGTCACCAGGGCGCAGACCGCGTAGCAGGCGAGGAAGGAGACGAAGGCCGGGGTGCCGCTTCCCGAGGTCATGAAGGACTGGCGGAAGGCCAGGTTGATGCCGAGGCCGCCCAGCGCGCCCACCGCGCCGATCAGGCCCATCGCCGCGCCGGACAACCGCCGCCCGTAGGCCGCCGCCTCCTCCCCCACGAGCCCCCGCGCGCCGGCCCGCGCCCGGAAGATGCCGGGGATCATCTTGTACGTCGAGCCGTTGCCGAGCCCGGACAGCGCGAAGAGGGCGATGAAGCCGGTGAGGAAGACCGGCAGCGACCGCTCCACCGAGGCGTACACCACGACGGTCGCGGCCGCCGCCATCGCGGCGAAGTTCCACAGGGTGAGCCGCGCCCCGCCGAACCGATCCGCGAGCCGCCCGCCCACCGGGCGGACCAGCGAGCCGAGCAGCGGCCCGATGAAGGTGAGCGACGCGGCCTGCAGCGGGGTGCGGCCGAACTGGGTCTGGAGCACCAGTCCGAAGGCGAAGCTGTAGCCGATGAAGGAGCCGAAGGTGCCGATGTAGAGCACCGACATGATCCAGGTGTGCGGGTCGCGGGCGGCCTCCTTCGCCGCGCCGCCGTCGCCGCTCACCGGCGCGAGGTTGTCCATCCGCAGCGCGGCGAGGACCGCGGCGACGACGATCAGCGGCAGGTACGCGAGCAGCAGCAGCCGGGGCGAGGCCGCGCCGGCGGTGCCGATGACGAGCAGGCCGGCGAGCTGGACGACGGGCACCCCGACATTGCCGCCGCCCGCGTTGAGGCCGAGGGCCCAGCCCTTCTTCCGCAGCGGGTAGAAGGAGTTGATGTTGGTCATGGAGGAGGCGAAGTTGCCGCCGCCGACCCCGGTCAGCGCGGCGACGACGACGAAGGCCGTGTACGAGGTGCCGGGCTCCATCACGAACACCGCGGCGGCCGTGGGCAGGAGCAGCAGTGCCGCGCTGACGACCGTCCAGTTGCGCCCGCCGAAGCGGGCGACGGCGAAGGTGTACGGCACCCGCAGCACGGCCCCGACGAAGGTGCCGACGGCGACCAGGAAGAACTTCCCGGCCGGGTCCACGCCGTACTCCGGCCCCATGAACAGCACCAGCACGGACCAGAGGCTCCAGATGGAGAAGCCGATGTGTTCGGAGAGGATCGAGAAGCCGAGGTTGCGCCGGGCGATCCGCTCGCCCCGCGCCCGCCAGAAGACCTCGTCCTCCGGGTCCCACTGTTCGATCCAGCGGCCACCCGCGCGGGCGGCGCGCGGTGCGGCCGGGGGAGGCGCGGCCGGGGACGGTCCGGACGGGGACTGTGCGGCCGGGGATGGTCCGGATGGGGACTGTGCGGTCGGTGCCTGTGCGGTCGGGGGCGGGCTCGGGGTCGGGCTGGTCATCACGCCTCCGCGGCTGTCGGGGATGTTCGCTCCCGACGCTAGGGACGGCGGGTTTCACCGCCGTGCCGGCAGATGACCACCGGGCAACCTTGCTCTCACCCCCGAGCCGCGCACCGTGTGAGCGCCGGAGGCGGTACGGCCGGGTGGGGCCGGGCGCGGCCGGCGGCGGGGCGGCGGCGTGCCGAGTG
>DOWQ01000437.1:0-2874 GCA_003519485.1 Streptomyces sp.
GCCGCCCCGGCGTCCGAGGGGGCCGGGTCCGCCGCGGCCTCCGAGGGCACGCCGCGGACCGTGCCGTCCGGGGCCAGGAACACCGGGCTGCCCCCGGGCACCATGCCGAGCTCGCGCGCCCGCTCCGCCAGCGCGTCCGGTGCCGTATGGGCGTCGACCTCCTGCTGCAGGGCCTGCTGCTCGTCGGTCAGCTCGGTGGTCTGCTTCTTCAGCTCGCTGAGCCGGAAGGAGCCCTGGTTGAGGGAGGCGTTGAGCAGCAGCAGCGTGATCAGGCCGGTGCCGAGGAGCAGCACCACGAGGAGGACGAAGGGGGTGCGGGCGGCCGTGCTCTCCCCGGCGGGCAGCAGCTGTGCCAGCCGGGCGGCCCTGCCGCGGAGCGCCCGCTTCACGTGTTGGCCTCCCGGATCCGCTCGGCGCCGCGCAGCCGGGCGGGAGCGGCCCGGCGGTTCTCCCCGATCTCCGTCTCGGTGGGCAGCTCCGCGCCGCGTGTCAGCAGCTTCAGCCGCGGCTGGTACTGCTCCGGGACGACGGGCAGCCCGCGCGGCGCGGTGATGGCGGCGCCGGCCGTGAGGACCTGCTTGACCAGCCGGTCCTCGAGGGAGTGGTACGACAGGACGGCGATCCGGCCGCCGACGGAGAGTGTGGAGACCGCGGCGGGGATCGCGCGTTCGAGGACCGACAGCTCGCCGTTGACCTCGATGCGCAGCGCCTGGAACGTCCGCTTGGCCGGGTTGCCGCCGGTGCGCTTGGCGGCCTGCGGCAGCGCCTCGCGGATCAGCTCGACCAGCCGGGCGCTGTTGCTGAAGGGCTCCTTGGCGCGTCCCTTGACCACGGCGTCGACGATCTTCTTGGCGAACTTCTCCTCGCCGTAGGCGCGCAGGATGCGGACCAGCTCGCCGGGCGGGTAGGTGTTGAGGACCTCGGCCGCGCTGATGCCGGTCGTCTGATCCATCCGCATGTCGAGCGGCGCGTCCTGGGCGTAGGCGAAGCCGCGGTCCGCCTCGTCCAGCTGCATGGAGGAGACACCGAGGTCGAAGAGGACCCCTTGCACCCGGGGGATCCCGAGCCGGCCGAGGACGTCGGGCAGCTCGTCGTAGACGGCGTGCACGAGCGTCGCGCGGTCGCCGTACGGCGCCAGTCGTTCGCCGGCGAGCTTCAGGGCCTCGGTGTCGCGGTCGAGCCCGATCAGCCGGGCGGCGGGAAAGGCGCCGAGCAGGGCCTCGCCGTGACCGCCGAGGCCGAGGGTGCAGTCGACGACGACGGCGCCGGGCTCCGCCAGGGCCGGGGCCAACAGGTCAACGCACCGCTGGAGCATCACCGGGACATGTCGGGTCTGGCTCATGCGCCCTCTCAGATCGGCGCCGCCGTACGTACCGCCTGGTCCCCGCCCGCTCCGGCAGCCGCTGGCACCGGGGAAGGGGCGTCAGCCGACCGGGGAGCGGGAGGAGGCCGAGCCGTACGTACGCACCGCGCACGCGGGGTTCTTCGGGTCGTGAGGGAGCCGCCGGGCCTCCCACTTCGCGCCACTTTAGTCCACTCGTCCCGCCGGTCAACCAACCGGCCTGCGCGCCGGGCGAGCCGCCCTTCACCCGTCCGGGCGGCCGTCGCCGGGAGTGTAAACCTGCTCACAGACCCAGCACGTTGGACCGCGTTTGTCGGGTCTGCCCCTACAGATCGGCGGGGACGGCGCGCTAACGTCGGAGGCATGCCGACATCTGCGTCCAACCCCGCCGCCAACACCCACTCGGTCACCGACCAGCTGGTCTCCGCCAACCGGGACTACGCGTCCGGGTTCAGCGATCCGGGCATGGACGCCCGTCCGGTCCGGAACGTCGCCGTCGTGGCGTGCATGGACGCCCGGCTGGACCTGCACGCGGCGCTCGGGCTGGAGCTCGGCGACTGCCACACCATCCGCAACGCCGGCGGCGTGGTCACGGACGACACCATCCGTTCGCTGACGATCAGCCAGCGCGCGCTGGGCACCCGCAGCGTCGTCCTCATCCACCACACGAACTGCGGCCTGGAGAGCATCACCGAGGAGTTCCGGTACGAGCTGGAGATGGAGGTCGGCCAGCGGCCGGCCTGGGCCGTGGAGGCGTTCCGCGACGTGGACCAGGACGTGCGCCAGTCGATGCAGCGGGTGCGCACCTCGCCGTTCCTGCTGCACACCGACGACGTCCGCGGGTTCGTCTTCGACGTGACGGCCGGGCTGCTGCGGGAGATCGATCCGCGGTCCTGACCCTTGCTCGCAGCCGCCGCGCACCAGGGACATCACGGGGCACGGACGGCAAAAGAGCCACGTTATCCACAGGCGAGTGACGCAAAGCCGCACGGACGGCAACAATGCGGTGGTGACATCGCTCCGGCGCCCGCCGGGTCCGGTGTCCGCGTTTCTGGTTGGGCCGGCCCGGAAGAAGGCGCCGGCCCGGAGAACGGGCCGAGGAGGGCTGGGTGACGACCTATGACGATCGAGCGAGCCTCACTGATCTGACCACCACCGCGGAGCGGGTGCGCCGATCGGTGGAGAGCGTGATCGAGGGCAAGCCGGAGGTCGTACGGCTCTCGCTGACCGTGCTGCTCGCCGAGGGTCATCTGCTCATCGAGGATGTGCCCGGCGTCGGCAAGACCATGCTGGCGAAGGCGCTGGCGCGCTCCATCGACTGCACGGTGCGGCGCATCCAGTTCACCCCCGATCTGCTGCCGTCGGACATCACCGGCGTCAGCGTATTCGACCAGCAGCGCCGGGAGTTCGAGTTCAAGCCCGGCGCGATCTTCGCCCAGATCGTGATCGGGGACGAGATCAACCGCGCCTCGCCGAAGACCCAGTCGGCGCTGCTGGAGTCGATGGAGGAGCGGCAGGTCACCGTGGACGGG
>DOWQ01000437.1:2985-3124 GCA_003519485.1 Streptomyces sp.
GTCGCGCACGCCCACGACATCGTGAAGCTCGTCGAGGCCGTGCGCAGCGTCCATGTCGCCGACCCGGTCCGGCGGTACGCCGTGGATCTGGCGTCCGCCACCCGCAGCCATCCCGAGCTGCGGCTGGGCGCCTCGCCCC
>DOWQ01000381.1:0-191 GCA_003519485.1 Streptomyces sp.
GCAAGGAGTTCGACCTGCTGGCGCTGCTCGCACAGCGGCCCGGCGTCGTCTTCCGCCGGGAGCAGATCATCAGCGAGGTCTGGCGCACCAGCTGGGAGGGCACCGGCCGCACGCTGGAGGTGCACATCGCCTCGCTCCGCTCCAAGCTGCGGATGCCCGCCCTGATCGAGACGGTGCGCGGCGTCGGCTAC
>DOWQ01000381.1:206-3466 GCA_003519485.1 Streptomyces sp.
CCGCTGCTCATCATCCTCATGGCGGGCGTGCTGCTCGCGCTCGGCTTCCCGCTCGCGGCCAGCCTGGCGGCCGCTGAACAGCAGCGGGTGGTCGTGGACCGGATCGACGACACGGCGCGCTTCGCCGCGCTCGCCCAGTTCGTGACGGCACGCCCCGCCGCGGGCCGGCCGGCGGACGAGGGCGGCCGGCTGGCGACGCTGCGCTCCGAGCTGGCCCGCTACCACGACGTGTACGACATCCGGGCCGGCGTCTTCTACCGGGACCGGTCGGCGATGGCCGTGGCGCCGGCCGTCTGGGCCGTCACCACGGAGGGCGAGGGCGACCGGGCGTTCCGCGAGGCGCTCGCCGGCCGCCGCAGTCACGACCCGGAGCAGGTCTGGCCCTGGCAGCGCGGCCGGCTGGCCGTCGCCTCGCCGGTGGTACGGGACGGTGACGTGGTCGCCGTCGTCGTCACCGACTCGCCGACCGGTCAGATGCGCTCCCGCACCCTGCGCGGCTGGCTGCTGATCGGGGCCGGCGAGTCGGCGGCCATGCTCCTCGCGGTCGGCGCCGCCATCCGGCTGACGGGCTGGGTGCTGCGACCTGTACGGGTCCTGGACGCGGCCACGCACGACATCGCGACCGGCCGGATGAACTCGCGGGTCGCCCCCGCGGGCGGCCCTCCCGAGCTGCGCCGGCTCGCCCGGTCGTTCAACGAGATGGCCGACAACGTCAACGATGTGCTCGAACAGCAGCGCGCCTTCGTCGCCGACGCCTCGCACCAGCTGCGCAACCCGCTCTCGGCGCTGCTGCTGCGCATCGAACTGCTCGCGCTCGAACTCCCGGAGGACAACGAGGAGATCGCCTCGGTCCGTACGGAGGGCAAGCGGCTGGCCCGGGTCCTGGACGACCTGCTCGACCTGGCGCTGGCCGAGCACGCGGACGCGGTCCTCCGGCTGACGGACATCGCGGAGCTGGCGGCGGAGCGGGTGGGCGCCTGGCGGCCGATGGCGGACCGCGCGGGGACCGCCCTCTCCTACCGGGGGCCGGCCGGGGCGACCGGCTGGGCCGACCCGGTGGCCCTCTCCAGCGCCCTGGACGCGGTGGTCGACAACGCCCTGAAGTTCACGCCCGCGGGCGGGGAGGTCACCGTCATGGTGGAGACCGGCGGGGACACCGTCCGCATCGTCGTGGCCGACGGTGGGCCCGGCCTCACGGAGGAGGAGATCGCCCGGGTGGGCGACCGCTTCTGGCGCAGCAGCCGGCATCAGAACGTCTCCGGCTCGGGCCTGGGACTGTCGATCTCGCGGGCGCTGCTGGCGGCGGGCGGGGCGACGATCGGCTACGCGCCGAACGAGCCCCGGGGGCTGCGCGTGACGATCACGGTGCCCCGGTCGGGGCCGCAGAGCTGAAGCTCCGGCCCGCCGACCGCGCGGGGGCGGGCCTCAGCCGCCGCAGAGCCCGGCGTCGGGGTACTCGAACCGGTCGGCCGGGTAGCAGGAGCGCTTGCCGTTCGGCTCGGTGGCACAGGCGCGGACCCGCTTGCCGACCGGCTTCCCGTTCGCGCGGATGTCCAGGACCGCGCTGTGCATCGGCTCCTCGCGGTCGACCTGGCGGACCGTGCCGGTGCTGCCCGCGTACCGGTTGGCGTACGTGGTGCGGACGGGGGCCTCGTAGCGCTCTGGGGAACAGACGCGGAGCCGTACGGTGATCCGCGAGCTCCGCCGGCAGGAGACCTCCCACTCGGCCCGGGTCTGCGCCGTACCCGAGGGGCTCACGGTGACCTTCAGGTCCTGGACGGTCGCGGTGCACAGCGGCGGGGGAGCGGCGCCGGCGGGGGCGGCGGGGGCGGCGGGGGCGGCGGTCAGGAGCCCGCCGAGGAGGGCTGTCGCGGCGAGCAGTGCGGTACGCGCGGTGCGGTGGCGCATGGACGGACTCCAGGATGCGTGACGGTGTGTCACAGTTTGGCACTTCTTGTCAGTTTAGGACAGTAACGCCCGGACCGGTGTCGCCGACGCCCCCTGCCCGGCCGCCCGCCCCGACTCCCCACAGCGACGGCGCGCGGCCACCGGGAAGCCCCTCAGGACTTGACGGAGCGGTAGTAGCGGCTGGCCCCTTCGTGCAGCTCCAGCGGGTCGGTGAAGATCGCCGTACGCAGGTCCACCAGCTGCGCCGCGTGCACCTGCCGCCCGATGCGGTCCCGGCTGTCGATGACGGTGCGGGTGATGCCCTCGGCGAGGTCCGGGTCCGTACGCTCCGTCGTCACCAGCAGGTTCGCCACCGCCACCGTCTTCACGGCCAGGCCCTGCTGCGCCCGCGGATACGCGTCGGCCGGCATCACCGCGGCCCGGTAGTGCCGCGGTGACGCACCTTGCCGGTGCAGCTCGGTGGTCAGATCGCCCAGTTGCACCAGCCGGATGTCGAACCGCTCCGCGAGGTCGGCCACCGCCCCCGTCGGCAGCCCGCCGGACCAGAAGAACGCGTCGAGCTCCCCGTCGCGGAGCAGCTGAGGCATCCGGTCGATGCCCACCGGCACCGCCGTGATGTCCTTCTCCACGTCGAGCCCCGCCGCCTTCAGCAGCCGGCCCGTGATCAGGCTGACGCCCGAACCCGGCTGGCCGATCCCGACCCGCTTGCCGCGCAGCTCCGCCGCGGAGCCGACGTCCGAACCGGCGGGCACGACGAGCTGCATGTAGTCGTCGTAGAGCCGGGCGCAGGCGCGCAGGCCGGCGGCCCCGGGGCGGCGTTCGTGGCGGTACGCGGCGACGCTGTCGGCGGTGGCGATCGTGAAGTTGGCCTCGCCGGACACCAGCCGCTCTATGTTCTGCACCGATCCCTCGCTGGCCCGCAGCCGCACCTCGACCTCCGGCAGGTCGTGGGCGAGCCGCTGCTTGAGCAGCTCCCCGTAGCGCGAGTAGACGCCCGTCGGCACCCCGGTCGTGAACGACATGACGCCCCGGACGGCCGGCTCTCCGCCCATGGGCAGCAGCCACCACAGCAGCAGGGCCAGCGCCGTGCCGCCGGCGAGCGCGGCCTGTACGGCGCGGCGCCCGCCGGTACGGGAGAGGAGTGCCGGGGCCATGCGCGAGATCCTGCCAGCCGGTGCCGCCGGGGGCCAGAGCTGCTCGCACCGGTCGCCGCAAGCCCGGGGCGGGGCGGCGGCGCGACCACGTACGCTGGTGCGCGAGATGAGCGCGAAGACTTATGAGGTACGCACCTACGGGTGCCAGATGAATGTCCACGACTCCGAGCGGCTCGCGGGGCTGCTGGAGGGCGCCGG
>DOWQ01000684.1 GCA_003519485.1 Streptomyces sp.
CCGCCCTTGGTGGCGCCAGTGGATACAGCAGCCCCGCCGGATGGTGCGAAGGGGGCGTGCTGCGTCCGGCCGTCCCGCTGGCGAGGCACGCCTTGATCGTCCCTAGGTGAGGCGCCCGGCCCGCGGCCCGGTGGCCCGGTCGATCCGGGTGGGTCCGGCGGGCCTTCCGGCGCCGACCCCCGGGGCGGAGGCACTGCCCCGGGATCACCCGTACCGCCCGAGGCCGTACAGCCGTCGTCACCTGGCTCGCCCTGCTGACCGGATTCCATGGTGGAAGCCCCCGTATCTGACGACGCACCCGAATATCGGGAAAGCCTCCCACAGCGTCGGGCGCCACCCCAGCCCACGGAAGGGGTAACCACTCGTCCGGGGCGGCTTCGCAGAAAACCGAAATGAGTTCTTCTCGTACGGCGGTTGCCTGTCCGGCCGCGGACAACCGGTCGGACAGACAACCAGGAGTGATCAACCGGGAGCGGTCAACCCGAGAGCGAACACCCCGGAATCGGACGGCCAGGGATCGGACGGCCCGAGCTCGACCGGCCCCCGTGCCGCTCGTCCCCGAGCGCCCGGTTTCCGTGGGGGACCCGCCCACGGAAACCGGACGCCCACAGGGACAACCGCCCACGGGTGGTTGCCCACGGACGACCCGCGGGACAGCCCGCACGGCAGCGNNTCCGTGGGCGGCCGCCCACGGAGACCGGGCGCCCACGGGCGACTGCCCAGGGACGACCCGTGCGGGACAGCCCGCACGGCAGCGCCTCTCCTCAGACCGACGGCCGCGAGCGCAGCCCCTCCAGCAGGATGTCCAGCAGCCGTGTCGAAGCGGCCTGTTGCTGTGCCGGATCCGGCAGCGCCGGCGCCGCGGTGGCGATCACCAGCAGCACGTCGGCGATGGTCACGTCGCCGCGCAGCTCGCCGGCCGACCGGGCGCGCTCCACGAGTTGCCCCACGACCTCCAGCAACAGAGCCGCACCCGGGCTCTGGTCCTCCTCCCGAGCGCTGTCCTCCGGTTCCGGTATGCCCTCGACCAGCCGCAGATCCGGCTGGCCGTGCCCCGGCGCCGAGCCGTTGGCCTGCGGGTGTCCCGCCTGCCGCTGCTGCGGCACCCGGGCTCCGGACCCGGCCGCCTCGTCGGCGTCGGCGTCGTGCTCGGGGCGGACGCCGACCCGCAGCACCCGCGGCGGCAGCAGCCGGCCCGCCCCGGACGCCACGGAGGTCCGCAGGAAACAGGAGAGCGCCGACCACGGCTCCTCCTCCTGCCCCAGCGCCGTGCGCGCCTGATCGGTCAGCCGCGCGGTCTCTTCCGCGGCTATCCGCCGGACCAGTACGTCCTTGCTCGGGAACCGCCGGTACACGGTGCCCACGCCGACCCGGGCCCGCCGCGCGACGTCCTCCATCGGCGCGCCGTAACCCAGCTCGCCGAAGACCTCGCGCGCCGCGCGCAGGACATGTTCGAGATTGCGCTGTGCGTCCACGCGCAGTGGCGCGGAGCGTCCGCCGCCGATGACACCGGCGCCGTCCGCCGATGAGCCTGTTGGTCCGTTCTCGTCGGTGTCGGATGCGACAGCAGCCGACCACTGAGAGCCCTGAATATGCATGTGTGTTCCCCCGGTAATGATCGTCTCCCCCCGGAGACTCCCCGCCCGCTGACTGCAGGGGCGCGCTGGTCTGGGCGCCCCGATGGGATACGAACATAGTTGAGCCCAGGTCAAGAGAGAAGGGGCAGTTTCGCGCCCGGCCGCCCCCGATCGGAGTACTGGCCCGATCCGGCCCGTTCCGGCCGTGGGCGGATTTCCGCCATTCGAGCGCTGACCTGCGGGCCTTGCGCCGTCTCATGGAACTTCCCACTCCGCAGCGTCGGGGGGCCGCCGGTCATACATTTGGCGAGGCCTGTGGACAAACGGCCGCCGCAGGTGCGTCATAGGAGGGTGTTGTGCCCTTTCGGGAACAGGCACAACGGAAGCGACATCGCGAGGAGACCCTCTGTGAAGGAACCGGCGCGCATTCTCGTAGTCGGCGGTGGCTACGTCGGGATGTACACCGCACTGCGCCTCCAGCGGAGACTCCGGCGCGGCGAGGCGCGGGTCATCGTGCTCGACCCCGAGCCGTACATGACGTATCAGCCATTCCTGCCCGAGGCGGCGGCCGGTTCGATCTCTCCGCGCCACGTCGTCGTGCCGCTGCGCCGGGTACTGAAAAAGTGTCAAGTCCTCATCGGTGAGGCCGCTTCCATCGACCACGCCCGGCGCGTCGCGACCGTGAAGACCCTCGCCACCGAGGAGGAGGGCACCGGCCCGGTCGAGATCGGCTACGACGAACTGGTCCTCGCCCCCGGGTCGGTCTCCCGCACCCTCCCCGTCCCCGGCCTGGCCGACTTCGGGATCGGCTTCAAGACCGTTGAGGAGGCCATCAAGCTGCGCAACCACGTCCTCGAACAGCTCGACATCGCATCCTCGACCCGTGATCCGGCGATCCGGGACGCGGCCCTCACCTTCGTCTTCGTCGGCGGCGGCTACGCCGGTGTGGAGGCGCTCGGCGACCTGGAGGACATGGCCCGCTACGCCACCCGCTACTACCACAACCTCGCCCCCGCGGACATGAAATGGGTCCTGGTCGAGGCCACCGGCCGCATCCTGCCGGAGGTCGGCGAGGAGATGGGCCGGTACGCGGTCCGCGAACTGCGCGGGCGCAACATCGACGTACGCCTCGACACCCGCCTCGACTCCTGCGAGAAGCGGATCGTGGTGCTCAGCGACGGGACCCGCTTCCCGGCCCGCACGCTCGTCTGGACGGCGGGCGTCAAGCCGCATCCCGTACTCGCCGCGAGCGACCTCCCGCGGAACGACCGCGGCAGGCTGAAGTGCACCGCCGCCCTGCGCGTCGACGGGGTCGACCACGCGTGGGCCGCCGGTGACGCCGCCGCCGTACCCGACCGCACCTCGGACGATCCCGAGGCGCTGTGCGCACCCAACGCCCAGCACGCCGTCCGCCAGGCCAGGACGCTCGCCGACAACATCGTCGCGTCGCTGCGCGGGGAGCAGGTGAAGGACTACGAGCACTCGTACGCGGGTTCGGTCGCGTCCCTCGGTCTCCACAAGGGTGTCGCTCATGTGTACGGCAGAAAGCTCAAGGGCTACCCGGCCTGGTTCATGCACCGCGCCTACCACCTCAGCCGGGTGCCGACCTTCAACCGCAAGGCCCGGGTGCTCGCCGAGTGGAGCCTCGCCGGCCTCTTCAAACGGGAGATAGTCTCCCTCGGCTCGCTGGAGCACCCGCGCGCCGAATTCGAACTCGCGGCCGGTACCCGACGCCATCCCGAAGGCTTGTGACCGGCAGTCGGCCGGGGCCGGAACCCGGCGGGCGCAGACAGCGTCTGACGGATGTCGGCCCGCTCGGCCACACTGGACGTGTGACCATCATGCGTGGGCTCATATCTGCACAGAGCGCTGCTGCCTCCCGGGGCCGGGACAGCTGCCACCGACGCCGCGGGCCCGTCCCGTGCCCCGAACCGTAGACGCCAGCGGCACTCCCCGGCAGGCCTGCTGACCCGAAGCGACATCACGAGGCAAATCTCAGTGAACTTCACGCGCTGGAGCGCCCGGCTCCCCGGTACACAGCGACGCACGGCGGCGCGGCCCGACCGCGTCACCCCTCCACAGCCCCCGTCCGCCGCGGGCAGCTCCGTGCCCGCCGCTCGCGGGGAACAGCCGGAGGCTCTCGCCGCGCCGGGCGCGGCGTCCGTCCCGTCCGCGCCGGACGGGACGGTGCCCGGCTCCGCTGCCGGCGCCCCTGGTGCTTCCGGCGGTGGTACGGAAGGCCACCCGACCGTGCGAGGGCTGGCGGCACAGGACGTGCTCGGCCAGGTGCCCGGCCTCGTGGCCGTCGTCCACGGCCCGGACCACCGCATCGCGTACGTCAACGACGCGTACGCCACTGTCTTCGGCCCCCGCGTCCCCGGCGCGCCCGCCCGCGACGCGCTGCCCGAGCTCGCCGAGCTCGGCCTGCTGCCCCTCATGGACCAGGTGCTGCGGAGCGGCAAGCCGCGCACGCTGAAGGCCCGCCGCACGGAAGGGCTGTCCCGCTCGGGGCACTACACGTACACCTGCACGCCGATCGAACTCGCCCCGGCGGGCGCTCCGGAGCCGCCGGACGAGGGGAAGGCCCACGCCGGTGCGGACGACGACGGCCCGGCACGTCTCGACACCAAGGCCGGCCCGGACGGCCAGGCAGGTCCCGACCACGGCGGTCACGGGAACAACGACCGCGGAAACCACAGCAGCAACGGCAGCCAGGCGCCCCCCACACCGCCGCCCGCATGCGGATCCGCAGCCGACCCGGCGCCGCACGCAGAGCCGCAGTCCGAGCCGCAGCCGGTGTCGGAATCAACCGCGTACGGCACCCCCGCCGCCGTACGGACAGCGACAGCCGCTCCGCCGGCCGGCCGGCCCGCCCCTGTCCTCCGCGGACAGCCGCACCGCGGCGTGATGATCTTCGCCACCGACGTCACCGACCAGGTCGAGGCCGCGGAGCGGCTGCGTTCCAGCGAGCGCCGCCAGCACGAGACGGCCGTCACCCTCCAGCGCAGCCTGCTCCCGCAGGAACTCGAACAGCCGGACGATCTGCGCGTCGCCGCGACGTACCAGCCGGGCGGCACAGACGAGGCCGTCGGCGGCGACTGGTACGACGTCATCACTCTCGGCGCGGGCCGTACCGCGCTCGTCATCGGCGACGTGATGGGCCGCGGCGTACGAGCGGCGGCCGTGATGGGCCAGCTCCGCACGGCCGTACGGGCCTACGCGCGGCTCGACCTGCCGCCGCATGAGATCCTCCAGCTCCTCGACGGCCTCGCCACCGAGATCGACCCCAACCAGATCGCCACCTGCGCCTACGCCGTCCACGACCCGAACGAGAACCGCCTCGTCCACGCGTCCGCCGGCCATCTGCCGATCATCGTCCGCGACGCGGACGGCACCGTGCACCGCGCGGCCGAGCCCACCGGACCGCCGCTCGGCACCGGCGGCTGGGTGCACACCTCCGGCTCCGTACCGCTGGGGCCGGGCGCCACCGCCGTCCTCTACACGGACGGGCTGGTCGAGCGGCGGGACGCGGACATCGACGACGGCATCAGCGCGCTCGAACGGGCGCTCGCCGGGGCGACCGGCTCGCCGCAGGTCGTCTGCGACCGCCTCATCCGCGCGCTGGGTGTCACGGCCGACCACGACGACGATGTCGCTGTCCTCGTCCTCCAGCACCCCGCGCGCACCGGGCACGACGCCGAGCTGTTCCACATCGCCGCCCTCGACCTCCTCGGCGGGGTGGAGGCCGCGCCCCGCGCCCGCGCCTTCGCCTCGGGCGTCCTCGCCAGCTGGCGCTTCTCCACCGAACTGCACGACCTGGGGGTGCTGGCGGCCAGCGAGCTCGTCGCCAACTCCCTCCAGTACGGCACCCCTCCCATGCGGCTCCGGCTGCGCCGCACGGACCGCCGGCTGATCATCGAGGTCACGGACGGGAACGACCACCTCCCGCGCCGCCGCCAAGCGGAGCCGGCGGACGAAGCGGGCCGCGGCATCTCGATCGTCGCGACCATCGCCTCGGCCTGGGGGGCGCGCCGGACACCGGGCGGCGGCAAGGCGGTCTGGTGCGAATTCGCCCTGCCACCGGGCCGGCCCTCGGCGTAGAGCCGCTGCCGACCGCGGGCCGCCGCCGGCAG
>DOWQ01000416.1 GCA_003519485.1 Streptomyces sp.
GGCCGAGGGCCCCGGGGACGTCCTGGGCGCGGGGCGGGCTCTCCACCCGTACCGGATAGTCGCCGGCCAGCCCTTCCAGCCGGCCCGCCAGGAAGGGCCGCTGGGCGAGATGGCGGCGGTCCTGCTGGCCCACGACCACGACGAGCGGCGCCCGGTTCTCCCGGGCCGTGGCGAGCGCGCCCACGGCGTTGCCGAGGCCTGCGGTGGTGTGCAGCAGGACGAGCGCCGGTTCGTCGCGGGCGATGGCCCAGCCGGTGGCGGCGCCGACGACCGAGCCCTCGTGCAGGGCGAGGACGAACTCCAGGTCCTCGGGGAAGTCGGTGAGCAGCGACACCTCGGTGGAGCCGGGGTTGGCGAAGACGGTGGTCATGCCGTGTCGGCGCAGGGCGTCGAAGGCGGCGTCCCGCACGGTGCGGATGGTGATGGCGGTGGTCCTTTCCGGAGGCCGGTCAAGGGTGTGCGGGTGAGCGCTGAACGGCGGACGCGGGGCGGTACGGGGCGGGGCGTACGTAACGGCGGGACGCGGCGGGCGGTACGGCGGATGAACGGCCCCGCCCCGCGTACGCCGGAGCGCGTAACCGGGCCGGTACGCGGGCGACTCGGCCCCAACCCCTCCCCCGGGCCGCCCCATGTCCGCGCTCAGGTCTTGAGCGAGAGGCCGGGCCACTTCGAGCCGGTGGCCCGCGACCCGGTGCGTACGAAGGCCAGGACGCAGAACCCGGCGATGACGATCACGGCGTCCAGCCAGACCGCCGCCGTCCAGTCGCCGGTGCGGTCGCGCAGCACCCCGCTGATGGCCGGGGAGAGCACGGCGCCCATCTCCCCGATGAGGTTCTGCATGCCGAACGCCGAGCCGCGCAGTTCGGGCTTGGCGAGATCGGCGGTGAGGGCGTGCCCGATGGGCTGGAGGGCGTTGAAGAAGAGGCTGGCGGAGAACAGCAGGATGCCCATGATCAGCAGTGACGGCTTCTCCGCCGCCGAGAGGTACCAGGCGAAGATCACGGTGAGCACGGCCTGCACGCCGGTGAACGTCAGCATCATCGACTTGCGGCCCCAGCCGTGCCGTACGCCGTAGTCGGAGAGCCAGCCGCCGGCCGGGAAGCCGAGGATGCCGGCTCCCGCGTTGAAGCCTGCGGTGAGGGCGGCGCTCATGAAGGAGGAGTGCGCGGCGCCCGCGACGATCGAGACGGACCAGAAGCTGAAGAACCAGAGGTTCCACAGGATCGCGATGTTCGCCAGGTAGATCAGGAACAGATTGCGGTTCTTGAGGACCGGGCCCAGCTCCTCGCCCTTGCGGGACAGGGCGAAGGTCACCAGCCCGACGGCGAGGGCGACTTCGAGCAGTGCGATCCACAGCCCGGACAGGCCCGCCCGGTCGCCCAGCAGGTAGACGCCCATGATGAGCGCGAGCGAGACCACGGAGTAGACGCCGAGGTGCAGGGTGGCCCGGCCCAGCAGGGCCAGGCTCAGATGCTCCCGGAACCGCCGGGCGAGGACGAGGCCCACCACGATGGTCGCCGAGCCGAGCAGCCAGAAGGCCATGCGCCAGGCCTCGATGTCGGGCAGCACGAGCTTGCCGACGTCGACGAAGTACGGGGTGAAGACGGTGGCGATGGTGATGCCGAAGGCGAGACCGGTGATGACCACGCCCATCCCGAGGCTGCGGGAGCGCTCGGGTGTCGCCTCGGTGATGAGCGTGCGGTCGTTGGAGTAGTACGCGCCCTCGCCGAGGCCGGTGACGACCCGGACGACGATGAAGGCGACGAGTCCGCCGATGAAGCCGGTGAGCAGGGTGGCGACACCGGCCCAGAGCAGGCTGACGACGATGAGCGTGCGGTGGCCGTAGCGGTCGCCGAGATAGCCGCCGGGGAACTGGGTGAGCATGTAGCCGGCGAAGAAGAGCCCGCCGATGAGGCCGCCGAGCGCGTGCGGATTGCCGCTGTCGGCGAGGAAGCTGACGTCGTTGTCGATCATCCAGGTGATGACGGGGCCGGTGACGGCACGGTCGGCGGCACTGACCGTCCAGCCCAGCAGGAGGAGCAGCCAGAGGCTGTGCCAGGGCTTGATGCGGCCTCGGATACCGGTGGCCGGGCGACCGGGCGGCGGCGGTGCGGTGGCCGTGGTGCCGGCCCCGACAGACGGCTGCCTGCCCGGCGACTGTCCGCCCGATGGCTCTCCGCTCGGCGGTGGGGTGGCTCCGGTTGCCTGCATGGATGGCTCTCCTGGGGATGAGGAGGAAAGTCCGCGGAGCGGCCGGGAGGAGACCCCCGGCTGGTGCGGGAGCGATCGAACGGCCGGCACTCCGCGTTCGGGAAGACACTTGTTCCGCACAGAGGAATTTCTTTACTTCGCGTTCCACTTCCGAGCGCGCGGCCCCGACTCTAGGGTGATGACCTGAGATACGGAACACCCGACGTTAGAGTTTCCGCTATGCCGAATAATCTGCCCCGTACCGATGGCGCCAGCTCCGTGGCGCACGCCCTCCGCACACTGCTGTACCTCCGCGGCCGGGACTCCGTACGGCTGACGGACGTCAGCGAGCACCTGGGCGTGGCCCGCTCGACGGCGCACCGGCTGCTGTCCACACTCCGCGAGCACGGCTTCGTCGAGCAGGAGCCGGGCGGCCGCCGCTACCGGCTGGGCCCGGCGCTCCAGGCTCTCGCGCGCGGCGTCAACGACGAGCGTTCCCTCATCCGGATCGCCCGCCCGCACCTGGAGGCGCTCCGCGACGCCGCAGAGGAGACGACCAACCTCCTCGTCCTCGACGGGCCGGACTCCTTCTTCCTCGACGGCGTCGACGGCCCGCACCCGCTGCGCGTCGCCCCGCGCACCGGCGACCACGTGCCGGCCTACGCGACCGCCGGCGGCAAGATCCTGCTGGCCGACCTGGGCCCGGACGCGGTCCGCAGCCGCTACCCCGACGGCCTCGCCCGCCTCACCCCGGCCACCCTGCCCGACCTGGCGGCCCTCCTGGCCGACCTCGCC
>DOWQ01000220.1 GCA_003519485.1 Streptomyces sp.
CCGAGCGGTGCCCGCGCTCCGCTTCTCGCCTCGGCGCTGCCGTCTCTGGTGCCGTCGCTGCCCATGCTGCTCGCCCACCTGCTCGCGGCACTCGTGCTCGGCCTGCTGCTGCGGCGCGGCGAGGCCGCGCTGTTCCGGCTCGTACGGCTGTCGGCCCGCGGGTTCGCCGAGAGGGCGCTCGTACGGTCGCTGCGCGCCGCCATCGGGCTCGCACGCGCCCTGCGGACCGGGCTCCCGGGCGGGCACGGGAGCCGGACGGCCGCTCCGTACGTATACGGGGACGACAAGGCCGGCCCGCGGGTCGTACTCCTGGAGCATTCCGTCAGCCGGCGGGGGCCGCCACACTTTCGCCCGGCGGCCTGACGCGGCGCTCCACCGGCATCGGCCGGGGGGTGTTCCGCGCGCCGTCGCACGCGTGTCCGACCACCCCTGTCAGCACCGTCTGTGGAGTCTCTCTTGAAGAACTCGCTGAACTCGATGAACTCGTCATGCACCCGGTCCGTTCGCCGGCTCCCGCTCGCCTTCGCCGCCGCGGCCGGTTCGGTCCTGCTGCTCGCCGGCCCCGCCGCCGCCCACGTCTCCGTACAGCCCGGCGAGGCGGAGCAGGGCGGCTACAGCACCATCGCCTTCAAGGTCCCGAACGAGCGCGACAACGCCGCCACCGTCAAGCTCGAGATCACCCTGCCTGGCGATCACCCGCTGGCGTCGGTCATGCCGCAGCCGGTCCCCGGCTGGGACGTGAAGATGACCGAGTCGAAGCTCGACAAGCCGGTCGAGATGCACGGCAAGAAGATCGACAAGGCCGTCACCAAGGTGACCTGGACCGGCGGGAAGATCGAGCCGGGCACCTTCCAGCAGTTCCCGCTTTCCGTCGGACAGCTGCCGGAGGACGCCGACCAGCTGGTGTTCAAGGCACTCCAGACGTACGACAACGACGAGGTCGTCCGCTGGATCGAGGAGCCGGTCGAGGGCGGGGAGGAGCCGGAGAGCCCCGCCCCCGTGCTGAAGCTGACCGCGCCCGCCGAGGGTGGGAGCGGCCACGGCCACTCCGCCGACGGCGCGGACGCCGCCGCGGACGCCGACGCCGCGAACGGTGCAGAGTCCGGCAGCGCGGACTCCGCCGCGACGGAGACGGCTGCCGCCGGCAACAGCGACACCACCGCCCGCGTCCTCGGTGTCCTCGGCATCCTCGTCGGACTCGGCGGTGTGGCCTTCGGCGTCCTCGCCGGCCGCCGCCGCTCCGTCTGACCTGCCCCCGCACCACGGCCGCCCCGCCGGGCCCGGACAGTCCCGGCGTGGCGGCCCCCGGCGGACGTACCACTCCACAAGACCGAATCAGGAAGACTCACATGCGTACCACCCATGGCGCCGCGCGCGCCCACCGCAGGAAGCGCACCGCCCTGCTCGGCACGGCGCTCGCCGTCGCGGCCGCCCTGACGCTCACCGCCTGCGGCAGCACCGGTGGCAGCGACGAGCCGGTCGCCCATGTCTCCGCGAAGCCCGCCGAGGTCGCGACCGTCCTCGACAATCCGTTCGAGAAGCCCGACCTGGTCCTCACGGACACCTCGGGCAAGGAGTACGACCTGGTCGAGGAAACCAAGGGCCACCCGACGCTCCTCTACTTCGGTTACACCAACTGCCCCGACGTCTGCCCACTGACGATGAGCAACATCGCCATCGCCCGCAAGTCGCTCTCCGAGGCCGAGCAGAAGGACCTGCGCGTCGTCTTCGTCACCTCCGACCCCGAGCGCGACACCTCGGAGCGGCTGGGCGAGTGGCTGCGCGGCCAGGACCCCGACTTCATCGGGCTGACCGGCGACTTCGACTCCATCAAGGCCGGCGCGCTCAGCGTCGGCATCGGCATCTCGGCGCCGACCAAGGACAAGAACGGCGACATCGTCTCCACGCACGGCGCCCAGGTCCTGGCCTTCTCCCCCAAGGACGACAAGGCGCACGTCCTCTACGGCGAGGACGCCACCGCAGAGGACTACACCGAGGACCTGCCCGCGCTCCTCAAGGGAGAGACGCCGTGAGGGGCCGCACCGGCGCTCTCTTCGCCGCTCTGCTGCTCGCCGCCGGGCTGGGCCTCGCGGGCTGCGCCGACGAACCGGACGGGCCGCGGCTGAAGACCACCGGCGCCTACGTACCGCAGCCGGTGATGGCCGACATGGCCAGCGGCTATCTCACCGTGACGAACACCGGGGACACCGCCGACAAGCTGACCGGGATCACCAGCGACATCTCCGACGACGTACAGATGCACGAGACCGTCGGCAACACGATGCGGCGGACCAAGTCCCTGGAGGTCCCGGCGAACGGAAAGCTCGAACTGGAGCGCGGCGGAAACCACATGATGTTCCTGGATCTCAAGCGCAAGCCCGTCGCGGGCGACAAGGTGTCAGTCGAACTGCACTTCGCCGAATCCGGTCCGGTCGAGCTCGACATCCCGGTCGAGGCGACCAACCACAACCCACAGTGAGGGACCGACTGCCATGACCGTCACCGCGCTCTCCCGGGACCACCTGCCCGCGGCCGGCCGCTCCGTCCGGACGGTCGTCACCGCGCTGCTGCTCGCCGCGGCCGTCGCGCTCGGCTGCCTGATCGCCGGCGCCACCCCGGCCTCGGCGCACGCCGCGCTGACCGCGAGCACCCCCGTGGAGGGCGCGGTGACCGACAGCGCCCCGGAGGAGGTCACTCTCACCTTCTCCGAGGGCGTCGCCCTGTCCGACGACTCGATCCGGGTCCTCGACCCGCAGGGGGAGCGGGTCGACACCGGCACACCGCGCGACCTGAGCCGCGGCGGCGTCGTCCGCTACGGCGTCGCCCTGCACTCCGGGCTGCCCGACGGCACCTTCACCGTCGCCTGGCAGGCGGTGTCCGCCGACAGCCATCCCGTCTCGGGCGCCTTCACCTTCTCCGTCGGCGCACCCTCGGAGACGTCCGCGGCCCTGCCGGACCAGCAGGCCGGCGACGGCACGGTCGGGCTGCTGTACGACATCGCGCGGTACGCCGCCTACGCGGGTTTCCTCGTGCTCGCCGGCGGCGGCGCGTTCGTCCTGGCCTGCTGGCCGCGTGGGGCGTCCGTACGCCCCGTGCAGCGGCTGGTGGTGCGGGGCTGGATCACGCTGACCGCGGCGACCTTCGCCTTGCTGCTGCTCCGCGGGCCGTACACGGGCTCGGGAAAGTTCGCCGATGTGTTCGACCTGGCCGGGCTGCGGGACGTCCTGGACACCAAGCCGGGGGTGACGCTGGTGTCCCGGCTGCTGCTGCTCGCGGTCGCCGCGCTCTTCGTCGCGGTGCTCTTCGGTGTGTACGCCCGCCGGGCGGGGGCGCGCGGGGATGTCACCGGCCGGGACGGGTCAGGAGGCGCGGCGGCGGAGGGAGCGGCCGGGGAGCCGGCAGCCGAGCAGGGCAAGCCGGACAACGATCTGTTCCGCGGGCTCGCGATCGGCGGGGCGGTGGTCTCGGCCGGACTGGCGGCGACCTGGGCCCTGGCCGAGCACGCCTCGACCGGCATCCAGCCACAGCTGGCCATTCCCGTGGACATCGTGCATCTGCTGGCCGTCGCGGCCTGGCTGGGCGGGCTGGCCACGCTTCTCGTGGCGCTGTACCGGGGACCGGCGGTCGAGCGGGCGGCGGTGCGGCGCTTCTCCCGGCTCGCCTTCGGCAGCGTGCTCGTCCTGGCGGCCACCGGGCTCTACCAGTCCTGGCGGCAGGTCGGTTCCTGGGACGCCCTGACCTCGACCTCGTACGGACAGCTGCTGCTGTTCAAGATCGCGCTGGTGACACTGCTGGTCGGGCTGGCCCGGTTCTCCCGACGCTGGACCGCGCGGCTGTCGCCGGACGCCGCCACGGGAGGCCGGGGCGGCGCGGACGGTCCGACCGAGCCGGCGGAGCCCGCCGGAGCCGAGCGGCCCGCGGGTGC
>DOWQ01000504.1 GCA_003519485.1 Streptomyces sp.
ACCGCTCGTTTTACAGTCCCGACGCTGAGGCTCAGGCCGTTCTGGTCCGTCTTGACTGGCACGGTCCTGTGCAGGTCGTAGGCAAGCTCCGGAGGTGCGTCGGGGGCGAACAGATGCCGTGGCACAGCTGCGAAGGCAGCGGCGACGGCCTCGGACTTGATTCCGTCCTGCTCGTGCAGGGCGCGCAGCATGTCCGCGCGCAGTGCGTCGGGATCGCGGACGGCGGAAGTGTCAGTTGTAGTCATGCGATGACCTGGTTCGTCGGAGGGCTGTGGCATGGTGCCTGGACGGCGCTGCGGCAAGGACGCTAGTCAGGGTTCAGGTTTCCGAGGCCGACTACGCGCCGCAGTCGCGGGTGGCGTGTGAAGTGGCTCGATATGGAGTTCAGATGCCGTGGCATTGCCGTTCTTCCTGTCGTTCTTGATCAGTTCGGTGTGGGGAGGGACTGCCGGGAGACGGCTCCTCCCCACACGCAGCCCGACGTCTGGGGTGGGGGAGTGCGTCATGAGGGGGCGTCCTCCCTCAGCTCAGCGAGTTCCCCCATAAGGTCGAGGACGGTGAGGATCGAGCTGGCGAAGCGCACCAGATGCCCGTGGGTGTCATCCGGGCCAGGGACTTCGCTGCTCCGTTCCATGACGGCGTCCATCTGCGGCGGGTAGGGCGTCAGCAGGCGCCCAACCACGTCCTTGAGCGTCGGGGCCACGTTCCTCAGCCGGTCCGAGATAGCCGCGCTGTCCTCCGGGGAGAGGCGCGCGGCGTCCTCGCCGAGGACGGTCTCCAGGTCGTCGTACAGGTCAGCGGTGACCGCGTCGGAGGCCAGGAACCGGCGTAGGCCGAAATCGACTCGGCCGGCTGTCTCTATGTCGTTCGCGAACGCTGCGACGGGTAATGGTGCAGCGTTTTCGTATACCAGGGCGGTCATGAGGGCCTCCCCGAGGAGAGACGGAAATCGCACCACGTCGTGTGGCCGTCGTCGCTTACTCCCCAGTTGCGGGCGAGGACAGAGACGAGGTAGAGGCCCCGACCGGATAGGTCGTCGTCCTCCGCCGTGGTGAGCTGGGCAGGGCTCGGGTTGCCATCCGTCACCTCGACCCGCAGTACACCGTCGGAGCAGACGGCTTTTAGCCCTACAGCACCGTGCCCGTGCTGGATGCCGTTCGTCACGAGTTCCGACACCGCGAGGATCACGTTCTCAGAGGTCGGCTTAGGTACTCGCCACAGTCGTAGGTGAGCCGCAGCGATCTTGCGCATGTGTGCGACACGGCACTCGTCCGGGGTGAAGGCGACCGCGAAATTGGGGCCGATGTCCTGCTGTAGCTCCGAGGCGCCAGCGATGACCGCAGATGTGGCCGGGCTCATCGGGTGCCTCCCAGGTCGACGGTTCGGGGGATCGTGCGATGTGTTTGCGTCTCGCGGAACGCCTCACGTTGTTGATCACAAAGCGTGTCCGGACGGTACCCAGCGAACACCACGTGGTCTGGACTTGGGAATGACTTCTCAATGACGTTGACCCGTCAGTAACCACATTTGGGGTGTCGCCGGAAAGCACTCTCCTGACATGCTGGGCGGCATGGTGACACTCGATGGAAAGCTGGCATCCGCAGAGGACTTGCTTTCCCTGGCGTTGATCAACTTGGGCCACTTCACGTCCATGCGCGTCGACGCCGACGGCACCATCCGTGGCCTCTCGCTGCACATGGAACGCCTCGTGAGGGACTGCAAGGCCGTGTGGGGGGCGGACCTGGACACCGAACGCGTCCGGGACTGCATCCGGCAGGGCTTGGAGGGGCAAAGCGGGCCATGCACCGTACGCGTCACGATCTACGACCCCAAGGTCGACATGGGCCACCCGGCAGATGCCGACCAGCCGCGAATCATGGTGTCCGTACGGGGCGCCGGCGTCATGCCTCCGGAACCGCTGCGGGCGATGAGCGTTCTGTACGAGCGTGACCTTCCCGAGGTCAAGCACGTAGGGCTCTTCGGATCCTTGCACGCCCGCCGTGCAGCCCAACTCGACGGATTCGGCGACGCGCTGTTCGTCGGCCGCGACGGGCTCGTCTCCGAGGGCGGAACCTGGAACGTCGGCTTCGTCGACGGCGAGGGGACCGTGGTATGGCCACAAGCGCCCGTGCTGCCCGGCGTCACCATGGCCCTGCTCCAGCAGCACGCCGAGCACCGCATCACCACCGTCACCCTCGAACAGGCCAAGGGAATGGCGGCGGTCTTCGCGACGAATACGAGCATCGGCGTTCGGTCCCTCGCCGCGATCGACGACACAGAGCTGCCCGTCGAGCACCCGGTGCTGAGCCAGCTCCGTGAGACCTATCTGTCCATCCCCGGCGAAGCCCTGTAGGGCGAGGCCATGACGGGGGTGACCAGATGGACCGGCCACGAGGCCGGTCTGCTGCGCAAGGCCACGCGCATGACTGGCAAGGCGTTCGCCGAGCTGGTCGGCGTCAACCAGCGCCAGGTCCCCAGGTGGGAGGGCCGCGGCGAGACCCTGGAACTCAGCCTCGCCAACCAAGCGGCCCTCGACACCGTCCTCTCGCAGGCCACCCGCGAGGTGCAGCAGCGGTTCGCATCGCTCCTCACGGAGCGGGCCGCCCTCGAACACGACGAGCGCGCCGAGGAACTGCTGCGCCGGGATTCGCGCGCCAGCCGGCACCCCGGTGACGGAAAGCTGATGACCGTCATCGAGGAGGGCATCTACCTGTCCGGCGCTGAGAACCGTTCGGTCTGGCTGGACGCTTACCTCATAGACGTCTACCCGACGACCAACGAGGACTACGGGAAGTTCGTTGGAGCCACCGGGCACCACCCTCCACGGCACTGGCCCGGCGGCCGGTACCCGATCGAGCTGTCCAACCACCCCGTGACTGGGTGACATGGCACGACGCCACCGCCTACTCGCGCTGGTGCAGCAAGCTGCTGCCCACGTCCAGGCAGTGGGAGAAAGCCGCTCGAGGCACGAAGGGCCGTATCTACCCGTGGGGCACCGAACCGACGGCTGCGAAATGCAACGTCGCCGAGACCGGCATCGACATGACGACCCCCGTCTCCCGCTACCAGTCCGGCGTCAGCCCGTACGGCGTCCAGGACATGTGCGGCAACGTCTGGGAGTGGTGCTCGACCGAGGAGGCCCCGGGACGCGGCCGGCACGAGCTCAAAGGCAGCGCCTTCACCTCGCCTTTCGAACGCGCCGCACCGTCGCTGCAGAACGCGGCTAATGCCACGATGCTCGACAACGACACCGGCTTTCGCTGCGTTAGTCCGCCTCCGTAACGAGACACTGGGTGACCCCCGCCGGGCGCGGGGCCGTCACCGGTTCCCCAGTGCGGTCTCAGACGTCACCAGGGCGACGAATCCCAGATGTTCCTCTACGAGCTGGAGTTGCGTCTCGTACTCGTCGAGCTGCGGGCTAGTGACCGAGTACGTCACTGCTACGACCCCATCAGCGAATCCGGACCGGATCTGCTGGCGCACGAAGGACCAGCCAGCGCGTGTCTGAAGGATCGGTCGCGCCGTGCCGGTCCGAGACGGCTTGGCCCGTTCCGGTCTGCCAGCCCTTTCGCAGCACGAACTGACGTGCCCATTCGAGGGAATGCGTCGGCTCCTGGCACCCGGTGGCGAGGGCGTACAGGCACACCCGAGGGGCCCGGCCGACTGCCCAGAGCTGCGCGATGCGGTTGTCGAGAACGTCGCCCCGAGCCTTCATCAGCCGTACGACCGGGTCGGTTGAGACGTGGACTTCGCTGAGATCGTGTCTCGCCTGGAAGACGCGCTCTTCGTCCATCCAGTCCTGCCCGCGGTGGGGGTTGGTGCCCTGGCGCATTGCTGGCCTCGGTTTCCTCGGAAGAGTGAGGGGTGGGGCGCCGTCCGCGACGGGGGACGCGGACGGCGTTCCTTCCGACCGGGGAGGCCCGGCCCGTACGACGGCAGCAGTCACCATGCGTCACCGGCGATCTCAAGCTCATGACCAGTCAGCTGATGTGCATTCACGTTCGGAACAGCGGAACGCGGACTCGGCTACGCCCCTGATGCGCTGAGGCGCGCAGCGGATGACGCGTGTCGATGTTCCGGAGAGACCCCCGTCGCCGAGGCGGCCGGGCGGGCAACTGTGCTGACTGCCGCTGGGAGGTCCGCACCGGGGATCGGGCACCGTGGCGGGACGAGCCGGGCGGGGAGTGAGGCACCCTTGAAGGATGACGAAACGTACCCGAGTACGGGCCCCTGAGCTGCAAGGACGTGCGTGGATCAACACGGGCGGCAAGGAACTGAGCCTTGCCGACTTCCGAGGGCGCACATTGGTGCTGGATTTCTGGACCTTCTGCTGCGTGAACTGCCTCCACGTGCTCGACGAACTGCGGGAGCTGGAGCAGAAGCACCACGACACCGTCGTGGTCGTCGGCGTCCACTCGCCGAAGTTCGCGCACGAGGCCGAGCACGCGGCCGTCGTCGACGCCGTCGAGCGCTACGAGGTCCGGCACCCCGTCCTCGACGACCCCGAGCTGGCCACCTGGAAGCAGTACGCCGTCCGCGCCTGGCCGACCCTCGTCGTGATCGACCCGGAGGGCTACGTCGTGGCCCAGCACGCCGGCGAGGGCCACGCACACGCGATCGAGAGGCTCGTCGAGGAGCTGGAGGAGACCCACTCCGCCAAGGGCACCCTGCGGCGCGGCGAGGGCCCGTACGTCGCCCCCGAGCCCGTGCCCACCGACCTGCGTTTCCCCGGCAAGGTCCTGCGGCTGCCCGGTGGCACCTTCCTGGTGTCGGACTCCACCCGGCACGCCCTCGTCGAGCTGGCCGCCGACGGGGGGACCGTCGTGCGGCGGATCGGCACCGGCGAGCGCGGCCTCACCGACGGCGGGCCGGACGAGGCCCGCTTCAGCGAGCCGCAGGGGCTGGCGCTGCTGCCCGACGGCACGGTAGCGGTCGCCGACACGGTCAACCACGCGCTCCGCTCGTACGACCCGGCGACGGGCCTCGTCGCGACCATCGCCGGCACCGGCCGGCAGTGGTGGCAGGGCGCCCCGGTCGCCGGGCCGGCGCGGGAGGTCGAGCTCTCCTCTCCCTGGGACGTGGCGTGGTTCGACGGCCGGCTGTGGATCGCGATGGCCGGTGTCCACCAGCTGTGGGCCTACACCCCGCCGTCCGGCCCGGACGGCGGGGAAGCGGGATCGCGGGAAACCGAGCCGGGGGCGGCCGAGCCGGTGGCCCGCACCGGGACGGTCGAGGCCGTCGCCGGCACGACCAACGAGGGGCTGGTGGACGGGCCCGCCGCCGAGGCGTGGTTCGCACAGCCGTCCGGGCTCGCCGCCACCGAGGACCGGCTGTGGATCGCCGACTCCGAGACCAGCGCGCTGCGGTGGCTCGAGCGGGACGGCGACGGCCACACCGTCCGTACGGCCGTCGGCACCGGGCTGTTCGACTTCGGCCACCGCGACGGACCGGCCGGGCAGGCCCTGCTCCAGCATCCGCTCGGCGTCACCGCGCTCCCCGACGGCTCGGTCGCCGTCAGTGACACGTACAACCACGCGCTGCGCCGCTTCGACCCCGCCACCCAAAAGATGAGCACGCTCGCCACCGATCTGCGCGAGCCCTCGGCCGCGGTCTTCGCGGACGGGGACATCGTGGTCGTGGAGTCCGCGCGGCACCGGCTGACCCGGCTGCGGCTGCCCGAGGAGGCGGTACGGGTCGAGGCCGTCGCGCACCGCACCCAGCGCGCGGCGACCGAGGTCGCGCCGGGGCGGCTGCGCCTCGACGTGGTCTTCCGTGCGCCCGCCGGGCAGAAGCTGGACGACCGCTACGGACCCGCCACCCGGCTGACCGTCAGTGCCACCCCGCCCGGGCTGCTGGCCGAGGGCGCCGGCACGGACACCGCTCTCGGCCGCGAACTCGTGCTGGCGGACGGCATGGCGGAGGGCGTCCTGCACGTCTCCGCGATGGCCGCCTCCTGCGACGTGCCCACCGGCGGGGACGACGAGTACCCGGCCTGCCACATGCACCAGCAGGACTGGGGCGTGCCGGTCCGGGTGACGGAGGCCGGGACGGACCGGCTGCCGCTCGTCCTGGCGGGGCCGGCGGCGCCGTAGCGGGGGCGGGGGATGTTCCCCCGCGGGGCCGTGCGGGCCCTGCGGGCCG
>DOWQ01000402.1 GCA_003519485.1 Streptomyces sp.
TCCCAGGGCTCTCCGGCCGCTCCGGCGTCCGGCCCGGCTCGGCCCGACTCGGCCCCGGGCAACGGCGGCACCCGCATACGGCCTTCGGCCCCACGCGCCCGTGCCCCGGCAGGCGGCGGAAGCCTGTCGGGGCACGGCGGCGGAGCGAATACGGAGCCGGGAGGCTACTCCTCCGTCGTCTCCGGCGGGGCGGCCGGGCCGCCCGCGCCCGGCTGAGCCTCGTCGGAGGACCCGGCCTCGGTCTCGGCAGGCGAACCCGCGTCGGCCTCGAGCAGGCGGGCCAGCTGGCGCCCGACCACGCGCTTGAACTTCCGCTTCTGCGGCCGGTTGCGGTCCAGGACCGCGACCTCCAGCCGGTCGGCGGGGATCTCCCGCTCGCTGCCGTTGTTGTCCCGGGAGAGGGACTGCACGGCGAGCTTGAGGGCCTCGGACAGCGTCATCCCGTCCCGGTGACGCTGGTCGAGGAAGGTGCTGATCTGCTCCGAGCTGCCACCGACCGCGACCGAGCCGTGCTCGTCCACGATCGAGCCGTCGTGCGGCAGCCGGTAGATCTGGTCGCCCTCGGCGGTCTCGCCGACCTCGGCGACGACCAGTTCCACCTCGTACGGCTTCTCGCTCGAGCTGGAGAAGATCGTGCCGAGGGTCTGCGCGTAGACGTTGGCGAGCCCGCGGGCCGTGACATCCGCGCGGTCGTAGGTGTATCCGCGCAGGTCCGCGTAGCGGACACCGCCGATGCGCAGATTCTCGTACTCGTTGTACTTGCCGGCCGCGGCGAAGGCGATCCGGTCGTAGATCTCGCTGAACTTGTGCAGCGCACGGGACGGATTCTCACCGACGAACACGATGCCGTCGGTGTACTGCAGCACAACGAGGCTGCGGCCGCGCGCGATGCCCTTGCGGGCGTACTCGGCGCGGTCGGCCATGGCCTGCTGGGGTGAGACATAGAACGGCGTCGACACCGGCTATCCGTCCCTTTCTGTCCGTGGCTGGGGCACGTGCTTTCCGATCCGTCCGGCCGTCACAGCAGGGCGGCCCGGGGACCGTCGGGCTCTTCGAGCCGGCGCTCGTGGATGGCGCGGGCGACCTCGGAGGACTCGGCCTCCGTGAGCCGCCGGAAGCCGTCCTCGGTGATGACCGTGACGATGGGGTAGATACGGCGGGCGAGGTCCGGACCGCCGGTCGCCGAATCGTCGTCCGCGGCGTCGTACAGCGCCTGTACGACGAGGGTGGTGGCCTGCCGCTCGGTCAGGTCGTCGCGGTACAGCTTCTTCAGCGCGCCACGGGCGAAGACCGAGCCGGAACCGGTGGAGGCGAATCCGCGCTCCTCGGACCGTCCGCCGGTGACGTCGTAGCTGAAGATGCGGCCCTTCGTCCGGTCCACGTCCCAGCCGGCGAAGAGCGGGACGACGGCGAGGCCCTGGAGGGCCATCCCGAGATTGCCCCGGATCATCGTCGAGAGCCGGTTGGCCTTGCCCTCCAGCGACAGCGTGGCGCCCTCGACCTTCTCGAAGTGCTCCAGCTCCAGCTGGAAGAGCTTGACCATCTCGACGGCGAGGCCCGCCGTGCCGGCGATGCCGACGGCGGAGTACTCGTCGGCCGGGAAGACCTTCTCGATGTCGCGCTGGGCGATGACATTGCCCATCGTCGCCCGCCGGTCACCGGCGAGCACCACCCCGCCGGGGAAGGTCGCGGCGACGATCGTCGTGCCGTGCGGGGCCTCGATCGCGCCCCGCACCGGCGGCAGCGACCTGCTGCCGGGGATCAGCTCCGGCGAGTGGTCGGAGAGGAAATCCATGAACGACGAGGAGCCAGGCGTCAGGAAGGCAGCTGGTAGACGCCCGGTGCTACGAGTGTTGGCTTCCACACGTTTCCTTCCACGTATGCGGCGGCCCGGCGCATCACCTCGGGCCGGTCCCTGAACTGTCCGTACGCTGCGTCGCGGCTGGAACACAGCATGTCCCGGACTTTACCCGTCTCGTGATCGTGATCCACATGTTCCGCGGAACGGAGAGACGGATCGGCGAGAAACCCGTCCGGGTCGGAGCGGAGTCCGGCCCGCTCCGACCCGGACAAGGCGTACTGGCGCTCGAGATGCCCCGGCCGTCCGTCAGCCGCCCGGCCGACCCGGTAGCGCGCGGACAGCCCGTTCGAAGGGCTGCTCCCGCGCTCCCGCACGCTGCCCGGCACGGCCCGGCCGCCTCAGCCGGGCACCCGCGCCCGGTTCGGCCTACTCTCCACCCTTTTGCACGAACGAGCGTACGAAGTCCTCGGCATTCTCCTCCAGGACGTCGTCGATCTCGTCCAGGACCGAGTCCACGTCGTCGGACAGCTGCTCCTGGCGCTCCTTGAGGTCCTCGGAAGCCTGCGCGTCCTGCGTGGTCTCCTCGGTCTCCTCGGTCTCCTCGGTGGAACGTGTGGCCTTCTGCTGGCCGCCGTCGGTGTCCTTGGTCGCCATATCCCTCACCCCGCTCGGTTCGAGCTGCACGATTCGGCCTACAAGATCAGAGCCTACAAGCCGGGTCCGACATCGGCTCGGCACTTCTCTCAACGTCCGGGAGTCACCTCCATGATTCCCGGCCCGGCCCGCTTTCAGCCGCCGGAGAGCACCCGGACCAGTTCCTCCGCGGTGCGGCAGCGGTCCAGGAGTTCCTTGACGTGGTTCCGGGTGCCGCGCAGCGGCTCCATCGTGGGTACCCGCTGGAGCGAGTCGTGACCCGGCAGGTCGAAGATCACCGAGTCCCAGGAGGCGGCGGCCACGTCGTCCGCGTACTGCTCGAGGCAGCGGCCCCGGAAGTACGCCCGGGTGTCCTCCGGCGGCTGGGAGACGGCGCGCTCGACCTCCCGCTCGTCCAGCAGCCGCTTCATTCTGCCGCGGGCCGCCAGCCGGTTGTAGAGGCCCTTGTCGGGCCGTACGTCGGCGTACTGGAGATCGACCAGATGGAGCCGGGCCGCGTCCCAGCCCAGGTCGTCCCGGCGCCGGTAGCCCTCGAGCAGCTCCCGCTTGGCCACCCAGTCCAGCTCTCCGGCGAGGGACATCGGGTCCCCCTCCAGCCGGTTCAGCACGTCCTCCCAGCGGGTGAGGACGTCCCGGGTCTGCTCGTCGGCGTCGGAGCCGTAGCGGTCCTCGACGTACTTCCGGGCCAGCTCGAAGTACTCCATCTGGAGCTGTACGGCGGTGAGTGTCCGGCCGCTGCGGAGCGTGATCGGCCGGCGGAGCGAGACGTCGTGGGAGACCTGGTGCAGGGTGCGCACCGGCTGGTCCACGGCGAAGTCGGCGGCGATGAAGCCATCCTCGATCATGGAGAGCACCAGCGAGGTGGTGCCGAGCTTGAGGTAGGTGGAGATCTCGGAGAGGTTGGCGTCGCCGATGATCACATGCAGCCGGCGGTACTTCTCGGCGTCGGAGTGCGGCTCGTCGCGGGTGTTGANNCTCCAGGCCGACCTCGACCTCGAAGTAGTCGGCCCGCTGGCTGAGCTGGAAGCCGTGGTCGTGGCCGTCCTGGCCGATACCCACCCGGCCTGCACCGGTGAAGACCTGACGGGAGACGAAGAACGGCGTCAGGTGCCGCACGATGTCCGAGAACGGGGTCTCCCGCTTCATCAGGTAGTTCTCATGGGTGCCGTAGGAGGCGCCCTT